>NZ_JBTIXF010000052.1:0-47758 GCF_055793945.1 Plantactinospora sp. A48
AAAGGTTCGTTTCGCCTGGTGGTGTCCCTCGGACCCCCCATACTTTGGGTGGGGGGCCTAGGCCCCTTGGTGGTCGATTCCGCCGGAACCCTGACGGTGGGTGTCCGCTCGCTCTGGGCGGTCAGGCTTGATTGCCGCCGGGGCGCAGCCGGAGCCGGGGTTTGGCGGAGTCGAGCACCGGCCCAGTTATCGGTCGTGGGCGGGTCCGGCGGAACCTCGGAGCTGGTGGGTGTCTGCCGGCTCTGGTGTGCGGGTCGGGTCATGGTGACCGCCCACGGTAGCGGTCGTCGGCGGGGCCGGCCGGTGGTCGCGGCCACCCGTTACGGGCTCGTAAGAACTCGGTACGGCGTAAGAACTCCGTAACCGGGCGGAGCCGTCCCGATCCGCCCGCGCGCCCCTAGCGTCGGGCGGCATGGAACTCACGCTGGACGTGGTGCTGCCCTGCCTCGACGAGGCGGCGGCTCTGCCGGGGGTGCTGGCCGGGCTGCCGCCGGGCTGCCGGGCGATCGTGGTGGACAACGGCTCCACCGACGGCTCGCCGGAGGTCGCCGCCCGGTACGGCGCACGGGTGCTGCACGAACCGCGGCGCGGCTATGGCGCCGCCGTACACACGGGGCTGTTGGCGGCGTCGGCGGACGTGGTCTGCTTCCTCGACGCCGACGGATCGCTCGACCCGGGCGCCCTGCCGGCCCTCGCCGGCCCGGTGCTGACCGGCGAGGCCGATCTCGTGGTGGGCCGTCGGATCCCCGTCGCGGTCGGGGCCTGGCCCTGGCACGCCCGGTTGGGTAACGCGCTGATCGCGGCGCGGCTGCGCGGTCGGGGCGTACCGGTGCACGACATCGGGCCGGTCCGGGTGGCCCGCCGGACGGCGCTGTTGGAACTCGGGGTGACCGACCGCGCCTTCGGTTACCCGCTGGAACTGCTGCTGCGTGCCGGCCGCGCCGGCTGGCGGATCCGCGAGCTGGACGTGACGTACGCGCGACGGGCCGCCGGCACCAGGTCCAAGGTGTCCGGCTCGGTGCGGGGCACGCTGCGCGCGGCCCGGGACATGGCGGCGGTGCTGCGGTGACCGTCCTGCTGGTGGTCGCCAAGGCACCCGTGCCCGGCGAGGTGAAGACCCGGCTCTGCCCGCCGGCGAGCCCGGAACAGGCCGCCGAGGTCGCGGCGGCGGCTCTGCTGGACACCCTGGACATGGTCCGGGCCACCCCCGGAATCGTTCCCGTGCTGGCCTGGGCCGGAAATCTGGCCGCCGCCGCGCGGGCGGCCGAACTGCGCGCGACGCTGCGCGGCTGGCGGCTGATTCCACAGCGCGGGATCGGTCTGGCCGCCCGGCTGGCCAACGCGCACGCCGACGCCGCAGCCCTGGAGCCTGGCCGGCCGGTGCTGCAGATCGGCATGGACACCCCGCAGGTACGTCCCGGCCCGCTGGCCGCCGCCGCGCGACTGCTCGGCACGACGGACGCGGTGCTCGGGCCGGCGGCCGACGGCGGTTGGTGGGCGCTGGGCCTGGCCGACCCCAGGGACGCCGACGCGCTGCGGGCGGTGCCGATGTCCACGCCGGTGACCGGCCAGCTCACCCGGGCCGCCCTCGCCGCCCGCCGGCTGCGCATCGCTGACCTGCCGGAGCTGACCGACGTGGACACCTGGGCGGCGGCCCGGACCGTCGCCGCCACCGCGGCCCCCGGCCGGTTCGGTGCGGCGGTCGGCGCCGTGGCCGCCGCGCTGGCTGACACCGGAGCGCCGGCATGACCGTCACGACCGTCCCGGCCACCCTCGACCGGCCCGCCGCGTCGGTCGGAGACGGGTTCACGACCGCGCTCACCGTTCCCGACGACCGGACCCGGCACTGGCTGGTCCAGTCCGATGGCCGGTGGACGCCGCTGCCGGTACGCCGGTGGCACGGTCCCGCCGAGCCGGCCGTGCGGGAACTGGCGGCCCGGTGCGCCGGGCCAACGATGGACATCGGCTGCGGCCCGGGCCGGGCGACCCTCGCGGTCGCCGGCCGGGGCGTACCGGCGCTCGGGATCGACACCTCGGCGGACGCGGTCCGGCTCACCCGGCGGCGCGGTGCCACGGCGCTGCGCCGGAACGTCTTCGACCCGTTGCCCGGTGAGGGGCGCTGGGCGCACCTGCTGCTGCTCGACGGGAACATCGGGATCGGCGGGGACCCGGTGGCGCTGCTGCGCCGGTGCGCGGCGCTGCTGCGGCGGGGCGGCACGGCGCTGGTCGAGTGTGACCCGCCGGGCGTCGGCGGGTGGCGTGGGCTGGCGCACGTGGCCCACGCTGGACCGGCCGGTCCGCCCCGGCGTGGCCCGGAGTTCCGCTGGGCCCGGCTGGGGGTGGAGCACGCGCACCGGCACCTGCCGGACGGGCTGGCCGTACGCCAGGTGTCCCAGGCCGGCGACCGTTGGTTCGTCGAGCTGGTCCGGCGATGAGCCGGGTCGGCCGGCTGTGGACGCGTCCCCGCGTGCCGCGTCCGGAGGACTTCCATGGGCCGGCCCACGCCCCGGCGGTGGCAGCCCGGCTCGGCCGCTGGCTCGGCGTGGCCGTCGCGCTGTGCTTCGGCACCGGCCTGGCCAGCCACCTGGCCCAGCACCCACCGGCCTGGTTCGACTGGCCGACCCAGCCCGCGCAGCTCTACCGGCTGACCCAGGGAACGCACGTGCTGTCCGGGATCGCCGCGGTGCCCCTGCTGGTGGCCAAACTGTGGAGCGTCTATCCCCGGCTGTTCGCCCGCCCGTCGGTGCGGCTGTTCGCCCGGCCGTCGGTGCGGTCGGGCGGTCGGCTGCTCGCCGAGCTGGCCGAGCGGGTGAGCATCCTGGTCCTGCTCGCGGCGGTCTTCTTCGAGCTGGTCACCGGGTTGTTCAACGTCGCGCAGTCGTACCCGTGGCGGTTCTTCTTCCCGGCCGCGCACTACGCGGTCGGCTGGCTCGCGGTCGGGGCGCTCGTCGTACACGTCGGGGTGAAGCTGCCGGTCATCCGGGCCGCCCTGCGGGACCGGGCGGTGTCCCCGGCGGTGGACGCCGAGCGCCGGGCGCTGGTGCGGACCGCCGTCGGTGTCGCCGGCGTCGCGGTGCTGGCCAGCGCCGGGGTCACCGTGCCCGGACTGCGGCGGATCTCGCCACTGGCCTGGCGCGGGGCTGACCCGCCCCAGGGCGTACCGGTGAACCGGACGGCCGTCGCGGCCGGCGTGGTGGTGCCACCGGACTGGCGTCTGACCGTCGTGTTCCCCGGCGGGTCGCGGTCGTTCGGCCTGGCCGACCTGGCCGCGCTGCCGCAGCGGTCCGAGCGGTTGCCGATCGCCTGTGTCGAGGGCTGGAGCGCCACCGCGACCTGGACCGGAGTGCCGCTGCGGGTGCTGCTGGCGGCGGCCGGGGCGCCGATCGGTCGGCCGGTGCGGATCGGTTCCCTGGAGCCGGCGGGGCTGTACGCCAACAGCACCCTGCCGGGGCCACACGCGCGGGATCCCCGCACCCTGCTGGCGTTGCGGCTGGCCGGCGCGCAGCTGACCCCCGACCACGGGTACCCGTGTCGGCTCATCGCGCCGAGCCGTCCGGGTGTGTTGCAGACCAAGTGGGTCACCCGGCTGGAGGTGCTGTCGTGACGGACCCGGACGTGCCCGCGCGGTCCGTGGGTGCGGCGACGGGGACCTGGGAGCGGGTCGTCCGGGTGCTGCTGGTGCTGGTCGGGGCCGCCGTCGGCGGGTACGGCGGGTTGTTGCTGTGGCCGTTGCTCGGCGTGGCCGGCTGGTGGCTGCTGGCCGGCCCGGTGCTGCACGACGCGGTGGTGGCGCCGCTGGTCGGGCTGGTGGGGTTGGCGCTGGGCCGGCTGCTGTCCGCGACGGCCCGGCGGTGGGTCCGGTTCGGGCTGGCGGTGACCGGCACCCTGCTGCTGATCGCGGTTCCGCTGCTCTGGCGACCCGCCGCGGCGCCGCCGAACCCGGGCCTGCAGGACCGCGACTACCTGACCGGGCTCGCGGTGTGGTTGGCGGCACTCTGGGTCGGCGTGGCGCTCGCGCTGGTGCTGTCCCGCCGTGGCCCCCGGGCCGGCGCTGTCCCGCCGGCCCGTTCGGGGACGCCCGCCAACTCGTGATCGTGGACCGCGACGGGGGTGGGTCGAGGTACCGGGATCGGTAGGGTGGCTCGGGTGAGCGCGCTGCTCGAACGGCTCGTGTCGCTGCCCGGCGGCCTGGTGTACGCGGTGGTCACCGCGCTGGTCTTCGTCGAGGACGCGCTGTTTGTCGGGTTCGTGGTGCCGGGGGAGACGGCCGCCCTGCTCGGCGGGGTGGCGGCGGCGCTGGGACACGTCTCGCTGACCACGATCGTCGCCCTGGTGGTGTTCGCCGCGGTGGCCGGGGACTCCGTGGGTTACGAGGTGGGTCGTCATCTCGGGTCGCGGTTGACCCGGACCCGGCTGCTGCGCGGGCATGCCGACCGGCTGGACCGGGCCGGCCGACTCCTCGCCCAGCGGGGTGGTCGGGCGGTTTTCCTGGGCCGGTTCGTGGCGTTCTTCCGGGCCGTCATGCCGGCACTGGCCGGGGCCGCGCACATGCCGTACCGGCGGTTTCTGGTCTGGAACGCGGCCGGTGGCCTGGTCTGGGGCGCCGGCGTGGTGCTCGCCGGCTACCTGGCCGGGAACTCCTACCGGACCGTCGAACGCTACGTCGGCCGGGGCGCCGCCGTCGGGGTGGCCGTGATCGTTCTGGTGGGCCTGGTCGCCTGGCGGATCCGGTCGCGTCGGGTCCGACGCCGTGCCGAGCGGCCGGAGGGCCGAGCGCGATCGTAGGATCGGTGACCCGACCGGCCGGTGGGGTCGCCGCCGCCGAACCGTACGAGGGGGATCCATGTACGACCGGCGCCTCTTCCTGCACCTCGCCACCTGGCTCGGGCAGTGGCCGGCCGGGCCGGGGCGACACGTGGTGGGTTCGGTCCGCCGGTGCCAGCCCGGTTGGGACGGCCTGGTACACCCCGTGGTCGGGGTGGCCTCATCGACCGCCACGGTGCTCTCGGTGCCGCCCGATGTCGCCACCGAGGTCCGGGCGCTGCCGGCGAAACCGTTCGAGGACCTGCTGAGCGGGTTGCCGGCGCTGCTGGGCCGGCCTCGGGGTCGGATCTTCCGGGCGGTCTTCCGCAGCACCCTCAATCCCGCGCCGCTGCCGCCCGCCGGGGAGTGGTTGGGCGCCCACGATCCGGTCGTGCCGGACTGGTTGCGGCCGTTCGGCCGGGAGGTGCTGGTGGCGCTCGACGGCGAGGGCCGGTACCTGGCCGGCGTCGGCATCAAGCGGCACGACCGGTACGGGCGGGAACTGGCGGTCGGAACCGAGCCGGCGGCCCGGGGTCGGGGCCTGGCCCGCCGGCTGGTCGCCCAGGCGGCCCGGCGGGTCCTCGACGAGGGCGCGGTGCCGACCTACCTGCACGCGGTGGACAACGTGGCGTCGGCCCGGGTGGCGGGAGCGGCCGGGTTCCCGGACCGGGGATGGTCGGCGTACGGCCTGGTGGAGCCGCCGGAGCCGGGGATCAACGGTTCCGTGCGGCGGGTCGCGGACGATCGGGTGTGACGCCGGTTACAGCGGGGTAAGGTCACCGGCCATGTCGACAACCTCCGAGGGGATCCCGGCACCCCGACCCGGGGCCGGCGCATCCGACCCCGCCGCCGCCCCGGCGGAGCCCAGCGGCCGGCGGGACCGCACCCGGTACCTGTACCTGGCGGTGATCGTGGCCGTCCTGCTCGGGATCGCGGTCGGCTTCCTGTTCCCGGACTTCGGCAAGAGACTCGCCCCGTTGGGCACCGGGTTCGTGAACCTGATCAAGATGATGATCGTGCCGGTGATCTTCTGCACGATCGTGCTCGGGGTCGGCTCGGTACGGCGTGCCGCGCAGGTCGGCAAGGTGGGCGGGCTGGCGCTCGGCTACTTCCTGGTGATGTCGACGGTGGCCCTGGCGATCGGTCTGGTGGTCGGCAACCTGATCCATCCCGGTGCGGGGCTGCACCTCACCGAGGCGCTGGCCGGGGCCGGCCAGAAGGCCGCCGGCAGCGAGGCCAAGGGGACCGTCGAGTTCCTGCTCGGCATCATCCCGAACACCCTCTTCTCGGCGCTGACCGAGGGCGAGGTGCTCCAGGCGCTGCTGGTCGCCCTGCTGGTGGGCTTCGCCGTGCAGGGTCTCGGTGCGCACGGCGAGCCGGTGATCAGGGCGATCACCGCCGCGCAGCGGGTGGTGTTCAAGGTCCTCGCGATGATCATGTGGGTGGCCCCGATCGGCGCCTTCGGCGCGATGGCCGCCGTGGTCGGCGCCACCGGTCTGGACGCGCTGAAGAGCCTGCTCCAGGTCATGCTGGGCTTCTACACCACCTGCCTGATCTTCGTCTTCGTCGTCCTCGGCGCGTTGCTGTGGTTCGTCGCCCGGATCTCCATCTTCAAGCTGCTCCGCTATCTGGGCCGGGAGTTCCTGCTCATCCTCTCCACCTCCTCGTCCGAGTCGGCCCTGCCCCGGCTCATCGCCAAGATGCAGCACGCCGGGGTCGACCGCACCGTCGTCGGCATCACCGTGCCGACCGGGTACTCGTTCAACCTCGACGGCACGGCCATCTACCTGACCATGGCGTCGCTGTTCATCGCCGACGCGCTGGGCAAGCCGCTGTCGGGGGGCGAGCAGATATCGCTGCTGGTCTTCATGGTCGTCGCCGCCAAGGGCGCCGCCGGGGTGACCGGGGCGGGGCTCGCGACGCTCGCCGGTGGCCTGCAGAGCCACCGGCCGGACCTGGTGGACGGCGTGGGGCTGATCGTCGGCATCGACCGGTTCATGTCCGAGGCACGGGCGCTGACCAACTTCGCCGGCAACGCCGTGGCCACCGTGCTGATCGGTACCTGGACCGGCCAGCTCGACCGGGAACGGGCGACCGCCGCGCTGGACGGGCGGTACCCGTTCGACGAGAGCACGATGCTCGACGATGTCCGGACCGACGAACCCTCCGCCCCGGACGGACCGGTCGACGCCGACCGGGCCACCGACCCGGCGGACGCCGAGCGGGTGGATCACCGCCCCGGCGGACGCTGACGTCCGGCGGGGACGATCGGCGGGGACGATCGGCGGGGTAGGTCCCGCGGACCGTGGACCCGGCGGGCCCACGGTCCGCGTCCATCCCCAGGCCAGGTTGGGACAGGCCGCGCCGGGCCGACATGGCTGCCGGCCGGCTGGCATGGTACGAGAGGGTGGACGTACCCGGGGAGATCGCGGCGCCAACGGGGTGCCGCTCGGCGCACCGGTAACGCTACGTATCCGACCACCGCGTTTCAAGACGCCTCGCCCGAATTACCTCTTCGGTGAGGTAGATCGGTGCTTTCCGAGCTGGGGCGGCCCGTCGGCAGCCCGACAGCAGGTTACCCACGGTCATCGAAGTGCGGATCCCGTCGGGCGCCGCCGGGTTGTCAGCCGGCCAGGCCGAGGACCTCGGCCGCCGCCCGTCCGTTGGCGTGGCTGGCGCCGTACGTGGTGACGAACGCGCGTACCCCGGCCGGTCGCCAGGGCGAGGGCCAGCCCATCTCGACCACGGCCACCGGGTTGGTGGCGGCCAGCGCCTCGACCAGTCGTCGGGCACCGGCCAGCCGGTGCAGATGCCGGCCCACCAGCACGATCGGCCGTTCCCCGGCCAGCTCCCGCAGCGTGTCCGGCTCGGTCTCGGTGGCCACCACCCGGTGCGGGTCCCCGCCGGCGAGGTGCGGCCCGAGACCCCACGGCACCCGACCCTCGGCGACGGTGGAGGAGGAGAGGAGCTGCACCACGAGCGCCTTCTCCAGGCCCGTCACGTCGCCCTCCACCCGGACGGCCCGGCGGGCCGCCGCGTAGCCGAGCAGGCTGTCGACCGGTTCGCCCGGCGTGCCGGCCCGGGTCCAGGCGGCCAGCTCGGCGGCCCGGTCGGTCGCCTGGGCCAGCCGAGCCATGGTCAGCCGGCCGTCGCCGAGCGCCGCCACGATCTCCGCGGCCACCCGTTCGACCAGTTCGGCGTCCACGTCCGAACCGATGCACAGCAGATCGGCGCCGGCGGCCAGGGCGCGGACGGCGGCCGGACCGATCCCGCCGGCGGCGAGCGAGGCGCCCTTCATCTCCAGCGCGTCCGTGACGACGGCGCCGGTGAAGCCGTACCCGGTGCGCAGCAGGTCGTGCAGGACGGCCCGGCTGAAGGTCGCGGGCAGCTCGCCGGTCAGTGCCGGGACCCGGATGTGCGCGGTCATGATGGCCCGGGTGCCAGCCTCGACCACGGCGGCGAACGGCGGCAGGTCGCGTTCACGGAGCAGTTCGACGGGCACGTCCACGGTCGGCAACTCGTGGTGCGAGTCGGTCACCGTCGCGCCGTGCCCCGGGAAGTGCTTGGCGCAGGCGGCCACCCCGGTGGACTGCAACCCGGTGACGGCGGCGGCGGCGTGCGCGGCCACCCGGGTGGGATCGGCGCCGAAGGACCGGGTACCGATGATCGGGTTGTCGTCGGCGGTGTTGACGTCGACCGTCGGGGCGAGGTTGACGGAGATGCCGGTGGCGGCGAGTTCCGCGCCGATCGCCTGGTAGACCCGCCGGGTGAGGGCGACGTCGTCCACGGCGCCCAGCGCCGCGTTTCCCGGGTACGGGCTGCCCACGGCGTGCGCCAGTCGGGTGACGTCACCGCCCTCCTCGTCGATCGCGATGAGAACGTCGGAGCGGACGGCGCGCAACGCGGCGGTGCAGCCGGCCACCTGGGCCGGATCGACGATGTTGCGGCCGAACAGGGTGAACCCGGCCAGGCCCGCCTCGGTCAGGTCGAGCGCCCAGGGCGGTGGCACGCTGCCGGTGAAGGCGGCCAGCAGTGTTCGCAGCGCCATCCGGCGCAGTCCGGGATCGGTCCCCACGGTGTCTCCCTCCGACACCTTCCCGGTCGCGAATGTCGCACCGGAAAGGCCCGTTCGCTCCAGCAGGCCGTGCCGGGTGGTCCGAGCGCCGGACGGCGCTGCCACCATTACGCTACGGCTACCCGCACGCCTGATTATGAGTTAGTAAAGTTTCCTGACAATAGAGGACGTGGCATGACCACCCCCCGCCTTCCCGGCACCCCCCGTCTGCTGCGTGCCCTCAACGACCGGGCCGCGTTGGAGCTGCTGCTCGACCGCGGGCCGCTGACCCGGGCCCGGCTCGGCGAGCTGACCGGGCTGTCCAAGGTGACCGCCTCGCAGCTGGTGGAGCGACTGGAGGAGCGCGGCCTGGTGACCCGGGTCGGCGAACAGGCCGGTGGTCGCGGTCCGAACGCGCAGCTCTACGCCGTACGGGCGAGCAGCGCGCACGTGGTGGGCGTGGATGTCGGCCCGGACCGGGTGGTGGCGGCCTGCGCCGACATCACCGGCGAGGTCGTCGGCCGGGTGGAACAGTCCACCCGGGACACGGACGACCCGGTGGGCGTGGTCCACAACGCGGTGGTGCGGGCGGCCGGCAGTGCCCAGGCGCAACTGGCCAGCGTCCGCCGGGTGGTGCTCGGCACGCCGGGTCTGGTGGACCCGGCGACCGGCGACATCACGTTCGCGTTCAACCTGCCGCGCTGGCATCGCGGCCTGCTGGCGGCGCTGCGCGAGGACCTGAACACGCCGGTGGTCTTCGAGAACGACGTGAACCTGGCCGCAGTGGCCGAGGCGAAGTCCGGGGCCGCCCGGGGGGTCGACGACTTCGTGCTGCTCTGGGCCGGGGTGGGGGTGGGGCTGGCGATCGTGTTGGGTGGTCGGCTGCACCACGGCAGCACCGGCGCGGCCGGCGAGATCGGCTACCTGCCGGTGCCCGGCGTTCCGGTGCGCTCGGACGGCGGGCGGCGAGCCAAGCCCCCCTTCGGGCAGCTCGCGGGCGCCGAGGCGCTGCGCGGGGTGGCCCGGGAGCAGGGTTTCCGGGCGAGCACCGCTGCCGGGGCGATCCGGGCGGCCGTGGCGGCCGGCGCGGCGGGTGGTCCGGTGCTCGACGAGGTGGCCCGCCGACTGGCCCTCGGGGTGGCCAGCACCTGCGTGGTGCTCGACCCGCCGCTGGTGGTGCTGGCCGGCGAGGTCGGCCAGGCCGGCGCGGGGGCGCTGGCCGAGCGGATCCGGCAGGAGGTCGCCGAGATCACCCCGGTGTCCCCACGGGTGGTGGTGACCGAGGTGCCCGACGAGCCGGTGCTGCGCGGCGCGCTGGCCACGGCGTTGGACGCGGTCCGGGACGAGGTCTTCGGCTCGACCCTGAGCTGACCGGTCCGACACGGCTGACCGGTCCGACACGGCTGACCGGTCCGACGCGGCTGACCGGTCCGACGCGCGACGCACCAAGGAAGCCTTCATCAACAGGGACGGCTCCGCAACCGGGCGCCGGAAGCCCGCACCGGCGGCGGCACCGGCGCCGCTGGGGGGCGGTGCGACGCCCGTGGTTGGATGGTCGGGTGCCTAGTGACCTGCTGCCCGGCGCCACCCCGCCGCCCATCTCGCCCGCGCACGACGACCTGGTGATCGACCTCGCCGGGGTCGGCGTGGTCCGGTCCGGCAACGACCTGCTGCGCGACGTGACCTGGCGGGTCGAGTTGGATGAGCGCTGGGTCGTGCTCGGCCCGAACGGTGCCGGCAAGACCACGCTGCTCGGGTTGGCCGCCGGACGGCTGCACCCGACCTCCGGCACCGCCCACGTGCTCGGCGAACGGATCGGCCGGACGGACCTCGCGGAACTGCGTACCCGGATCGGCCTGTCCACGGCGACGCTCGCGGAGCGCATCCCCGGCCAGGAGCGGGTCCGGGACGTGGTGGTGACCGCCGCCTGGTCCGTGGTCGGCCGCTGGCGGGAGAGCTATCAGCCGATGGACGAGGCGCGGGCGGAGGCCCTGCTCGACCAGCTCGGCGTGGGTGCGCTCGCGGAGCGGGCGTACGGCACGTTGTCCGAGGGCGAGCGCAAGCGGGTGCAGGTCGCCCGGGCCCTGATGACCGACCCCGAGCTGCTGCTGCTCGACGAGCCGGCGGCCGGCCTGGACCTGGGTGGGCGCGAGGACCTGGTGGGCCGGCTGGCGGACCTGGCCCGCGACCCGGACGCGCCGGCGGTGGTGCTGGTCACCCACCACGTCGAGGAGATCCCGCCGGCCTTCACCCACGCGCTGCTGCTGCGGGACGGCCACGTCGTCGCCCAGGGGCTGCTCGGTGCGACGCTCACCAGCGAGAACCTGACGGCGACCTTCGGCATGCCGCTCATGGTGCAGCGCTCCGGCGACCGGTTCACCGCCCGCGCCGCTTGAAAGGAAGGGCACCTTGTTATCGCTCTCGGTATAGCAAGGGCCCCCGCTTAACCAGGAGGTGTCGGTGGATCGGCCGCGGGTCGTGGTGCTCGGCAGCGCCAACATGGATCTGGTGGCGACCGCCCCGACCCTGCCACAGCCCGGGGAGACGGTCCTCGGCACCGACTTCGTGATGCTGCCCGGCGGTAAGGGCGCGAACCAGGCCATCGCGGCGGCCCGGGCCGGCGCCGCCGCCGTACTCCTCGGCGCGGTCGGGTCGGACTCGTTCGGTGTGACGCTCAGCGCCCGGTTGACGGCGTCCGGAGTGGACACGTCGCGGTTGCGGGTCGTCTACGGCGCGTCGGGGGTGGCACTGGTGACGGTCAACGCCGCAGGCGAGAACACCATAGTCGTGACGCCGGGGGCGAACGCCGCGTTCACCGCGCTGAACCCCGACGAACTCGCCATGATCGGCGCGGCGGACATCCTGGTCGCGCAGCTGGAGATTCCGGCCGAGACGGTGCTCCGGGCCGCCGCCGTGGCGCGCGAGGCCGGGGTGCGGGTGGTACTCAACGCCGCGCCCGCCCAACCGCTGTCGCCCGAGTTGACCGAGCTGGTGGACGTACTGGTCGTCAACGAGGTCGAGGCGCGGGTGATCACCGGGCACGGCCGGGAGGACCCGTCCGGGTTGCTGTCCGTCGTACCCAGGGCGTTGTTGACCGCCGGATCGGCGGGCGCGTGGTACGTGGCCCGCGACGAGCCGGTCCGGCACATTCCCCCGGTACGGATGCGCTCGGTCGACTCGACGGGCGCCGGTGACGCGTTCACCGGCGCCTTCGCCGTGGCCTGGGCCGAGGGGCGGGAGCTGATCGAGGCGGCGCACTGGGCCGCCGCCGCGGGCGCGGCCTGTGCCCGCCGGCTCGGCGCCTCGGTCGCGATGCCGGAGCGGGCCGACATCGACACGCTGTACCAACCGCCGGCCTGACCCCGCGGCGGACGGGTGGCCGGCCGCTTACGGGCGGACGGCGGCTTACGGCGGGCGGGCGGCGGCTCACGGCGGGCAGGCGGGCGGCGGCTTACGGCGGGCGCACGGCTTCGCGGGGGCGGCTGGGCGGCGCCGGCCGGACTCGCGTCAGTCGGTGCGCTCGCCGGTGAGCCGCTCCTCGCCGCGCCGGCGGAGCATCCGCAGCCCCGGGATACCGGCCACCGCGAGCTTCAGATCACGGGTCACCTCCAGCAGATCGTGGATGTCCGGTCCGACCCGGTCCAGGGTGGCCAGAATCGGGAGTACGTCGGCGGTGATGTGCCGGGTCAGTTTCGGCAGCTCGTCGACCAGCCGGATGGCGGCGGTCACCTCCTCGGCGGAGAGCTGCTCGACGAACCGGCCCGCCATCGGGGCACCCTTGCGCAGGGTGTGTTCGTACGCGGCGAGCAGTTCCCCGGAGATGGCGGCGATGGCCTCGGCGCGTTCGACCGTTCCACCGGCCCGGTCGGCGACCCGTCCCGCCTCACCCACCAGCGAGCCGGCTGCCGCCGACACCCGTTCGGCCTCGCCCACCACGGCGGCGGCCGCCACGGTGACCTGTTCGGCCTCCCCGACCAGGGTGGCCGCGCCGGTGGTGACCCGTCCGGCAGTGTCCACCAGCCCCGCCGCCGTGGTGGTGACCTGTTCGGCGTCGGCCACCAGGGTCGCCGCCCTGGTGGTGACCGCCTCGGTGTCGGCCACCAGGGTCGCCGCCGAGGCGGTCAGCTCGGCCACCCGGTCGACGGCGGCGGTGGCGGCGGTGCTGATCTCGTCGATGTCGGCGACCGCGACCTCGGCCCGGTCGAGGATCCGCTCGGTACGGTCCAGCACCAGCTCAGCCCGGTCGACGACGGTGTTGATCCGCCGTACCAGGGCCTCGATGTCGTCGAGGATTCCGAAGGCCCGGGCCGGCAGGCCGGCGGCCTGGTTGACGGCCGAGCGGGTCAGCCCGATCAGTGCCGTGGGGCCGGGGAGGGGGAGCGCCATGCCGCCATTGTGCGTCGCCGGCTCCACCCCCGCTGAACTCGATCATGTGCACCGAGGTGTACACCAGCGACGTCATCCGGCCCCGCTGAGGTACCTGACGTAACCCGACGAGGCTGGGCGGGTGCCGGGTGAGGACTGGCAGCCGGCGGGCGCCGGGTGGGGGCCGGGATTGGGCGGATGCTGGCGCGGGGTGCCGGCGGGGTGCCGAAAGGGGCAGCGGGGCAGGATCCACCCGCCGTGCGTCCCCCGTTGTCAACGGGGTGGGCCGAAGCCGCCCGCCGCCGTCCGGCCCGGCGGATGCTGAGGGGGATGGCCAGGAAAACGGAACCGGACGACGACCGGCATCCCGAGCAGCCGAGCGACGCCGCCGCGGGCGGGACGGAGCCGGGGACGCATGGCGGGGGCGGGACCGGGTCGAAGCCGGCCGGCGCGGGCGGGACGGGGCCGGGGACGCCTGGCGGGACCGGGCCGCGAACGGGCGCTGCCCGGGCCGCCGCGCGGGCCGACGACGACCTCACGGCGCTGGCCGCCGAGGACACCGCCGCGCTGGCCGGCACGGGTACGGACCATGCGGAGCCGTTGGCGGCGGCCGAGGACGCGGCGGCCCGAGCCAGCACCGACCACGCGCCCCTGGGTCGGCCCGGCCGCCCGCTCGACCGGCGGTCGCCGTACCTGATCGGGGTCTTCGGCGCGGCGGGCGTGGCCACCACGTACGGCCTGATCCAGCTGCTGGCGGCGGGCCGCGAGATTCTGGTGCTGATCGGTCTCGCGCTGTTCCTGGCGATCGGCCTGGACCCGCCGGTGCGGATGTTGGCCCGGCGGATGCCGCGCGGTCTCGCCGTGGCGGTCGTCGCGGCCGGCATGCTGGCGGTGGGCGCCGGATTCCTCGCGGCGGCGATTCCGCCGCTGGTCGCGCAGACCAGTCAGTTCGTCCGGCAGCTTCCGCACTATCTGCGCGCGGCGCAGGACCGGCACTCGTTGGTGGGCCGGCTCAACGCCCGGTTCCACGTCCAGGAACAGTTGCAGCAGCTGGTGGGTGGGGGCGGCGGTGACGCGGCGACCCGGTTGCTGGGCGCGGGCAAGATGGTGCTCGGCGCCACGGCCGCGGCGCTCACCGTGCTGGTGCTGACGATCTATTTCCTGGTCGACCTGCCGCGGATCCGGCGGCTGATCTACCGGATGTTTCCGCACAGCCGACGGCCCCGGGCCATCCTGATCGGCGACGAGCTGTTCACCAAGATCGGTGGGTTCGTGCTGGGCAACCTGATCACGTCCCTGATCGCCGGTCTCGGTACGTTCGCCTGGCTGCTGGCCTTCGACGTGCCGTACCCGCTGCTGCTCGCGTTCACCGTGGCCCTGCTCGACCTCATCCCGGTGGTGGGCTCCACCGTCGGCGGGTTCATCGTGTCGCTGGTGGCGCTGACCGTCTCGTTCCCGGTGGCACTCGCCACCGGGGCCTTCTACGCGGGCTTCCGGCTGGCCGAGGACTACCTCATCGTGCCCAAGATCGTCGGGCGGGTGGTGGAGGTGCCGGCGACCGTGACCCTGGTGGCGGTGCTGCTCGGTGCGGCCGTACTGGGCATCGTGGGCGCGCTGGTGGCCATCCCGATCGCCGCCGCGATCCGGATCGTCCTGCAGGAGACGGTCTTCCACCGGCTCGACAGTTCCTGACCAACGGCGGCGGGCGCCGGTGGCGGCACCGGTGGTCGGGTCCGGCACCGGTCGGCGGTGGCTCCGGCGGGTCGGTCGCGGCTCCAGCGGCCGGACGGCGGTCGCTCAGCGCGGGTCGACCCGGTGCTCCACCGCGCGCTGCACGGCCCGGTAGATCTGACCGAACCGTTGGGCGTCGCTGGTACGTAGCATCATGATCTCCTTGCCCCGGGTCTGCACCCAGAGTTCGTTCACCCCGCCACCGCGACTGTAGGAGCGGTCCAACCAACCCAGCGGGAACTCCAGGAACGGGGTCATCGCCAGCGTGGCGGCGGTGCCGATGGCCAGGATGGCGATCACCAGGCCCCACTGGTGCCGGTCCTGGGCCGCGTAGAGCAGCGACACCACGCAGAACAGCGCCACCAGCGGCGGGATGGACAGCAGGAGAACCAGTACGCCCCGGGCGACCAGCCGGGACCGGACCCGCGCGGTCGCCCGGCCACGGGCGTGCCAGACGTACGTCACGTCCTCGATCCGGACCCCGGCACCGCTGCTCCAGATCAGCTCGGAGGTGACCTGCACGGAGTCGTCCCGGTAGTAGAGCGTCACCTCTCCAGCCAAGCGCGGGCTGTCAACACCGTCCCTACGCTACGTGTCCGGACGATCGCGGTCAATGACGAAGATCAATGGGGCGGGATCGCGGACTTTCGATCGCGCGCCGGAGCGCCCGGTGGATCTGGCCGAAGCGCAGCGCGTCCCGGGTGGTCAGTACCGGCACCGTCCGGCCGTGGAGCGACACCCACAGCCACAACTGGACCGCCCCCCGCGCGTACGAGCGGTCCATCCGCTCCAGCAGCAGGTCGGCCACCGGTCCGGCGGCCAGGCCCAGCAGGCAGGCGCCACCCACCAGCGCCACGGTCACCGTGACCGGGGCGTCGAGGCGTACCGCCGCCCAGAGCCCGAGCGCGGCGGCGACGAACGGACCGAGCAGCGCCAGGCCGAGGGTGGCCCGACCGGCCAGCGCACCCCAGGACCGGCCGCTGCGTTCCACCCAGACCCGGCCGATCCCGTCCACCGGGTAGGCGCGCGGACCGACCCGGATCACCGTCGAGGTGACCAGCACGGTTCCGTCGTCGTAGTAGGTGATCATCGCTCCGTCCCGGGCCGACACCCGCCGAATACCCAACCGACCTGGCCGTAATGTGGGCACGCGACAGCCAGTTGGCCGCGGGCGGGCCGCCGGCGGCGCGGAGGAAGGTGAGGTCAGCGTGGACGACTTCGTCCGGGTGGAGATCAGGGACGGCATCGGGACGATCCGGCTGGAGCGCCCGCCGATGAACGCCCTGAACACCCAGGTGCAGGAGGAGTTGCGGGCGGCGGCGACGGCGGTCACCGGCGATCCGGGCGTCCGCGCGGTCATCGTGTACGGCGGGGAGAAGGTCTTCGCGGCCGGCGCGGACATCAAGGAGATGGCCGACATGTCGTACGTCGACATGGCGGAGCGGGCCGCGGACCTGTCCAGCGCGCTCGGCGCGATCGCCCGGATCCCCAAGCCGGTGGTCGCGGCCATCACCGGGTACGCCCTCGGCGGCGGCTGCGAACTGGCCCTGGCGTGCGACTGGCGGGTGGTGGCCGAGGACGCCAAGCTCGGCCAGCCGGAGATCAGGCTGGGCATCATCCCCGGTGCCGGCGGCACGCAGCGGCTCGCCCGGCTGGTGGGCCCGGCCCGGGCCAAGGATCTGATCATGACGGGTCGGATGGTGGACGCGGCCGAGGCGCTGCGGATCGGCCTGGCCGACCGGGTGGTGCCGGCAGCGCAGGTGTACGACGCCGCCGTGGAACTGGTCCGGCCCTTCCTCACCGGGCCGGCGCAGGCGTTGCGGGCGGCCAAGCAGGCCGTCGACGGCGGGCTGGAGATGGACCTGGCCTCCGGGCTGGCCTGGGAGAGCCAGCTCTTCGCGGCGCTGTTCGCCACCGACGACCGCCGGGAGGGCATGGCGGCCTTCGTCGAGAAGCGCAAGCCCGACTTCACCGGCCGCTGAGCTGAAAGGAAGGGCCCCTTGTTATCGCTTTCGGTATAGGAAGGGGCCCTTCTTAACGCCGTGCCTGACGCGACGCCGTGCCTGACCCGCCTCCTGGCGTCTGTCCGGACGCCGCGCAGGACGCCGCGCGGGGTCGTATCCCCGTGAACGTGACCGGCCGGTAACCTGCATCCCATCGAGCCGATGATGGGAGCGGGTATGGCTGACCAGATCGAGGGGCACGGTGGCGAACTCGCCCTCGCCGCCCTGCGCGCGTCCGGGGTGACCGAGATGTTCACCCTGTCGGGCGGGCACGTCTTCCCGCTGTACGACGCGGCGCACAAGACCGGCTTCCCGATCTACGACGTCCGGCACGAGCAGTCGGCGGTGTTCGCCGCCGAGGCGGTCGCCAAGCTCCAGCGGCGGCCGGGGCTGGCCGTGCTCACCGCCGGTCCCGGAGTGACCAACGGGATCTCCGGCCTGACCAGCGCCTTCTTCAATGCTTCCCCGGTGGTGGTGCTGGCGGGCCGGGCGCCGGCGTTCCGCTGGGGGGCCGGCAGCCTCCAGGAGATCGACCACCTGCCGCTGGTACGTCCGGTCACCAAGCACGCGGCCACGATCGGCTCGGCCGACGACATCGCCACCGAGGTGGCCGCCGCGCTGACCGCGGCGCTCACCCCGCACCGTGGCCCGGTCTTCCTGGACCTGCCGCTCGAGGTGGTCTTCTCGGCCGGCGAGGCGGCCCGGCCGGAACCGGTCACGGTCGACCCGGTCGAGCCGGACCCGGATGAGGTCGGCCGGGCCGCCCGGTTGCTCGCCGGCGCCGAACGGCCAGTGATCATCGCGGGTTCCGACGTCTACGCCGGAAACGCCGTGGCAGCGCTGCGGGAGGCCGCCGAGGCTCTGCGGATCCCGGTCTTCACCAACGGCATGGGTCGGGGAGCGCTGCCACCGGAGCACCCGCTCGCCTTCGCGAAGGCCCGCCGGACGGCGCTCGGCGGAGCTGACGTGGTGGCGGTGTTCGGCACCCCGCTGGACTTCCGGCTGGGCTTCGGGGACTTCGGCGACGCCCAGGTGATCCACGTGGTGGACGCACCGTCCCAGCGTGCGACGCACGTGACGCCGGCCGTCGCCCCCGCCGGTGACCTGCGGCTGGTCCTGTCCGCGCTGGCCGACCACGCCGGTGACCGGGCCGATCACGAGCCGTGGATCACCCACCTGCGCGCGGCCGAGGACGCGGCCCGGGACCGGTACGCCACGGAGATGGCCGCCGACACCGACCCGATCAAGCCAGCCCGGGTGTACGGCGAGTTGCGCCGGATCCTCGCCCCGGACGCCATCACGATCGGCGACGGCGGGGACTTCGTCTCGTACGCCGGCCGCTACCTGGAGCCGGCCCAGCCCGGCACCTGGCTCGACCCCGGCCCGTACGGGTGTCTCGGCACCGGGCTGGGTTACGCGATGGGCGCCCGGGTCAGCCACCCCGACCGGCAGATCTGCGTGTTGATGGGTGACGGCGCCGCCGGTTTCTCGCTGATGGACGTCGAGTCCCTGGTCCGGCAGAAGCTGCCGGTGGTGATCGTGGTCGGCAACAACGGCATCTGGGGGCTGGAGAAGCACCCGATGCGGGCCATGTACGGCTACGACGTGGCGGCCGACCTGCAACCGGGACTGCGCTACGACGAGGTGGTACGGGCGCTCGGCGGGGCCGGCGAGACGGTGACGAAGGCCGCCGATCTGGGGTCGGCGCTGCACCGGGCCTTCGACGCCGGCGTGCCGTACCTGGTCAACGTGCTCACCGATCCGTCCGACGCGTACCCGCGGTCCTCGAACCTGGCCTGACCTTCACCGGGCGTGACGCTTCGGCCGAAGATCGGCCGGGACGGTGCCGCGGACCGTGCGGGGTCCGCGGCACCGGTTGGTCGAGGGGTCACCGCTGGCCGAGGGTTGGTCAGGGGCCACCGCTGGCCGAGGTCGATCTGGAGGTCTCCGCCCGGCCGGGGTCGGTCAGCGGGTCACGGCTGGCCGACGTCCCACAGCCAGACGCCGCCGACCTTCTGGCCGGGCTGGCCGAGCAGCGCGTCGACGGTGGTCCGCAGCGCGTCGGCGCTGCGGCGGTTCGCCACCATCACGAGCAGCCCGACGTGCCGGTTGCGCAGGTCGATCCGGGCCTGCTCGCGGTCCTGCTCGGTGACCTGGGCCGGCTGGCCGGTGCTGAAGACGGTGTTGAGCAGGGTGTCCGTCGCGTTGGCGTCGGTGTGGAACTGGGCCCAGCCGTCCCCGCGTACCGGGTCGGGGCCGAGGATGTAGCTGTGGCTGACCTTGAAGCCCAGTTCGGTGTTGGCGGCCCAGGCCATCGCGCGGACCACGTCGGGCTTCTGCGGCGGAACGGGCATCAGCGCCTCGTCCTCGGTGAGGTAGTTCCGCCACCGGCCGTCGGCCAGGGACACCGGCAGTTGGACCGCTCGGGTGGCCGGCAGCGGCCGGGGGATCAGTGGCAGCATGGTGCCGACGAGCAGCACCCCGAGCGCGATCCGTACCGGCCGGCGGAGGTCACCCCGGAGCAGTTCGGTGAGCGCCATCGTGACGAGCACGCCGAACGCAGCGGCCACCATGATGCCCAGCCGGCTGGTCACCACGGATTCGAACAGCGGGGCCTCCACCAGCGGCGCCCACGGCCCGGGAATCCCGGTGTACCGGCCGTCGACGAGGATGTCGTACCCCCAGGACAGCGGGATCAGCACCACCGCGAGCACGGCCGCGATCCGGACCACCAGGTGGCGCCGCAGCCAGACGACGATGGCCAGCATGGCGACCAGCAGCGGCCAGCCGAAGAACGTGTTGAGTTCGGTCTCGTTGCGGGCCAGCCGGAGCTTGGCCTCGGGGTCGCCGCCGAGGCTGAACGGCGAGTAGTTGACGAACGAGAGCAGATCGGCGCCGTAGTTCTTGATCCCCGGTACGTGGCGGTAGTTCCCCGGCCCGAAGAACTGGGTGTAGAGCGGGTACGCCAGCAGCACGAGGGCGACCACCCCGGCCGTCACCGCGCCGGTGAGGAACGGGCGCCACCGCCGGGCCACCTCCCGGGGCCGCTGCACCGCCCAGGCGACCAGCACGATCACACAGACCAGCGCGGTGACGAACAGCGTCTCCTCGCCGAGGAAGACCTGGTACGCGATGAGCAGCCCGATGATCGCTCCGTCCCGGACCGGCCGGGCGCTGGTGCCGAGACGCAGCACGCCGGCCAGGATGAGCGGCACCAGGAACTGCAGGGCGATGTGCGGGTGGCCACCGGCCTGCGAGATCATCCCGGGGCAGAAGGCGCACAGTGCGGCGCCCACGAAGGCGGCCAGCCGGGAGTCGGTCAGGTACCGGGAGAGCACGAAGTACCAGGCGGTGGCGGTCCCGGCCAGGGCGATCACGATCACCACGAGGAACGACACCGCGGGACCCCAGATCATCGTGATCGGGGAGAGCGGGATGCCCAGGCCGAGGATGGACGTGTTCGCCATCACATTGATGCCGTCCGGCTGGTTCATCCGGTCGCTGAGCAGCGGATTCTCCAGATGCGAGACGGCCCGCGCCGAGTGCGCCAACATCCAGTGGAACAGCGTGGCGTCGGTGGCGTTGGCCCCGGACGCCCGCCCGGTCGGGTCCCGCCACAACCGGCCGGTCAGCAGCATCGCCGTGGCCAGGTAGGCGGCCACGGCCGCGAGGTCCGGCAGCCAGCGGCGGCGCGACCGGTTGCCGGTGGTGGTCTCCCGGTCGCTCGCGGTCTCCGGGTCGGCCGTGCTCCGCGGGCCGGTCGTGGTCTCCCGGTCGGTCGTGATCTCCCGGTCCGCCGTGGTCTCCCGGCCGGCCGGGGCGTCGGCCGAGCCGCGCTCCGGGGCGCTGGCGGGATTATCGGGATCGGCCACCGGTGATGTCGCGGTGGTGGACTCCGATGCCGTCATCGTGTGCTCCTTAGCGGGGACCCGGGCGGTGGACCAGCGGCCCATCATAGGCGACCCGGCGACGGCGCCGACGCCGTCCAGGACCGGCGTCACCGGTGCGGGACCGGCGGTCCCCGGCCCACCCAGGCCGGCATCCGGCCCCCCGGACGGACAACCGGCCCACCCGGGCCATCCAGGCGAAATCCGCGCCGTGTCAGCCAGCGATCAGCCGCGGGTCAGCGGACCGGACGGGATGTCAGCGAAATGTCACCCCCGACCGGCAAGGTGACGGCATGACACAGGGGGACGGGAGAACATCATGAGCCAGGCCATCACCGCAGAGGGGTTGATCAAGCGGTTCGGGGCGACCACCGCGCTGGACGGGGTGGACCTGAGCGTCCGGGACGGGACGGTCTTCGGCCTGCTCGGACCGAACGGCGCCGGAAAGACCACCGCGGTCCGGGTGCTCGCCACGCTGCTGCGTCCGGACGGCGGGCGGGCCACGGTCGGGGGGTACGACGTGGTCCGCCAGAGCCACCAGGTCCGCCAGCTGATCGGGCTCACCGGGCAGTACGCCTCGGTCGACGAGACGCTCACCGGCGCCGAGAACCTGCTGCTGATCGGCCGGCTGCTCGGCCAGTCCCGGGCGGACGCCAAGGCGCGCGCCCGGGAGCTGCTGGCCGACTTCTCGCTGTCGGACGCGGCCGACCGGGCGGCCAAGACGTACTCGGGCGGCATGCGGCGCCGGCTGGACCTGGCGGCCAGCCTGGTCGGCCGACCCCGGCTGCTGTTCCTCGACGAGCCGACCACCGGGCTCGACCCGCGCAGCCGGAACGAGCTGTACGACGCCGTCCGGCGGCTGGTGGGTGAGGGGATGACCGTGCTGCTCACCACGCAGTATCTCGACGAGGCCGACCAGCTCGCCGACGAGATCGCGGTGGTCGACCACGGCCGGGTGATCGCGCAGGGCACCCCCGAGGACCTGAAGATGAAGACCGGCGGGCAGATCCTGGCGGTCCGCCCGGTGGACCCGGCCGACCTGCCGGTACTGGTGGCGGTGCTGGCCGAGGTGTCGGGCAGCCAGCCGACCGTGCGGCAGAGCACGGCCAGCGTGCCGGTGAACCACGACGCCGTGCTGTCCCGGGTGGTCGACCGGCTCGACGGCGCGGAGATCCGGGTCGCCGAGCTGGCGCTGCGGGGCTCGACCCTGGACGAGGTGTTCCTGACCCTCACCGGGCACGAGGCCGAGGACACCGATGATGATCCGCCCGGGACCGACCCGGTCGCACCCAGTGGCCGCCAGAACCGGCGGCCGGAGAGGACCCCGGCATGACCGCCGCCACCATCGCCACCCGACCGGCCGCCGAGATCGGGAACCGGGTCGGCCCGATCACCGGCCTGGGTCACACGCTCACGCTGGCCTGGCGCAGCCTCGTGCAGATCCGGCACAACCCGATGGAACTGCTCGACCTGAGCGTCCAGCCGATCATGTTCGTCCTGCTCTTCACGTACGTCTTCGGCACGGCGATCGCCGGCTCGTCGAGCGACTACCTGACCTTCATGCTGCCCGGGATCATGGTGCAGAACGCCCTGTTCGCGACCATGACCACCGGGTTCGGCCTGAACACCGACCTGACCAAGGGGGTCTTCGACCGGCTGCGCTCGCTGCCGATCGCCCGGTGGTCACCGCTGGCCGGGCGGATCCTCGCGGACACCGTCAAGCAGGCGTGGTCGATCGCCCTGCTGCTCGGCATGGGGATGATCCTCGGGTTCCGGGTCGGCACCGGTCCGCTCGGCGTGCTGGGGGCGTTCGCCCTGATGCTGGGGTTCTCGCTGGCCGCGTCCTGGATCTCGGTGCTGGTCGGCCTGCTGGTCAGCGAACCGGACAAGGTGCAGATCTTCGGGTTCACGGTGATCTTCCCGCTGACCTTCACCAGCAACGTGTTCGTGCCGACGGAGAAGATGCCCGGCTGGTTGCAGTCCTGGGTCGAGGTCAACCCGGTGACCGTCGTCGCCAACGCGGTGCGCGGGCTGATGATGGGCGGTCCGGTGGCCGGCCCGGTCGCGAAGTCCCTGCTCTGGGCGCTCGCGATCGCCGTGATCTTCGTGCCGCTGTCGCTGCGGGCCCTCAGCCGTCGAGTGTGAGCCGGACCAGTTCGGCGGCCTGATCCGCCGTGGTGGGCAGCCCACGCGCGTACGCCGTGGCGAAGCCGTCCGGGCCGAGTTCGGCCCGGACGGCCTCCTCGATCCGTGACCGGTCCAGCAGCGACCGGTCCGGTGCGCCGCGCACCCCCGCCGCCGCCCCGAGCAGCGTCGCCGCCCGCTCGGGGCGCCCGGACCGCGCCGCCAGGTCCGCGTAGCCGACCAGCACCGTGCCGATCACGGGGGCGTCGTGCGACTCGCTGGCGAGCCGCAGCGCCCAGGCGTGGGCCTCGCGGGCCCGGTCGAGGTGGCCCTCGGCCGCCGCCACCACGCCGAGCGACGAGGAGAGCATCGCCCGCCACTGCGGCGCCACGTGCTCGGCGTCGAGCAACCGGTCCGCCTGCTCCAGTCGGACCCGCGCCCCGGCCCAGTCGCCGCTGGCGCGCAGGATCTCGCCGTAGGCGTAGGCGACCGCCGCCCGGCACTCGTCGGAGCCCAGTCGCTCCGCCTCGCGTTCGGCGTGCGCCAGCAACTCCCAGGCGCCGGACCGGTCGCCCAGGTGCCACAGCTCGTGGGCCAGCCGTGCCTCCAACTCGGGAACGTCCTCGGCCATCCGCAGTGCCTGGATCTTGTCCAGCGCCTGCCGCTGGTACTCCGCCGCGCGGGCGTGTTCACCCCGCCGGGAGATCAGGTCCGCCAGCGCGATGAGGCTGTACGCGCTTCCCCACTGCTCGCCCAGGGCCGCGTAACCGGCCACCGCCGCCCGCAGGTCCGCCTCGGCGCTCTCGTCGGGCCGGCCGATGTTCTGTTCCGACAGGGCGTGGAACATCCGGGCGGTGGCGGCCACCCAGCTGTCCGGGTCGGCGAACAGTCCCGCCATCCCGGCGAGGGCGGACTCGGCGAACTGCGCGTCGAAAATCGTCGCCATCGGCCCGATCAACCGCAGCAGCGGATCGACCGCCTGGTGCGGCTGGGCCAGCACCGCCGCCCGGGCGAGCCAGGCCCGGCCCTCGGTCACGTCGCCCTGGCCACCGGCGACGACCAGCATGGCGGCGACGGTGTACGCGCGGGCGAAAACCGCCGCCGGCGACTGGGCCTGCGCGGCCGGGTCGGTGAGCACCTGGCGCGCGTACTCGGCGCCCTCGGCCCGGTGCCCGCGTAGCCACCAGTGCCAGCCGAGCGCCGCCACGAACCGGACCGCGGACGCCAGGTCGGCATCCGCGATCACCCATCGCAGCGCCGCGATGGAGTTGTCGTGTTCGGCCGACAACCGGGTCAGCCAGACCAGCTGGTCGGGCCCGCGCAGGTGCGCGTCGGCGGCCTCGGCGAGGGTCAGGAACTCGGCCGCGTGCGTCCGGCGTACCCGATCCCCCTCGCCGGCCTCGACCAGCCGGCGCAGGCCGTACTCCCGGATGGTCTCCAGCAGCCGGTAACGCGGCGCCGGCCCACCGACCAGGACCACCAGCGACTTGTCCACCAGGGCGGTGAGCAGGTCGAAGACGTCATCGGCCGGCGGTCCCGGATCGGCCGTTCCCGGTCGGGCGCCGCACACCCGCTCGATGATCTCGGCGGTGGCGCCCCCGGCGAACACCGACAGCCGGCGCAGCAACGCCCGCTCGGGCTCGTCCAGCAGGTCCCAGCTCCAGTCGACCACCGCGCGCAGCGTCTGGTGCCGGGGTAGCGCGGTCCGGCTTCCGCCGGTCAGCAGCCGGAACCGGTCGTCCAGCCGCGCCGCCACCTGCGCCGGGGTCATCGACCGCAGGCGGGCCGCGGCCAGTTCGATGGCCAGTGGCATGCCGTCCAGGGCGCGGCAGATCCGCACCACGTCGGCGACCGTCGCCGGGGTGACCGCGAAGTCCGGCCGCACCGCCGCCGCCCGGTCGGCGAACAGCCGGACTGCGGGATACCGCTCGGCGTCCTCGGCACCGACGCCCGCGGGAGGCAGGGCGAGCGAGTCGACCGGACACAGCGCCTCGCCGGTGATGCCGAGCGGTTCCCGGCTGGTGGCCAGTACGCGCAGGGCGGGACAGGTGGCCAGCAGCCGGTCGGTGAGCCGGGCCACCGCGTCGAGGAGGTGTTCGCAGTTGTCCAGCACCAGCACCATCCGGCGGGAGCCGATCGCCGCGGCCAGCCGGACCACCGGTTCGAGGGGATCGGTCGGGGTGATCCGGGTCCGGCCGCCGGCCAGCACGGCCTGTTCGCGCAGGCCGAGCGTGGACAGGACGGTGTGCGGCACCTCGGCCGGATCGGTGAGCGGGGCCAGTTCGATCAACCACACCCCGGCCGGCGCGTCGGCGAGCAGGGTCCGGGCCGACTCGACGGCCAGCCGGGTCTTCCCGGCCCCGCCGGGCCCGGTCAGCGTGGCCAGTCGGGAGGTACGCAGCAGGCTGGCAACCTGACCGCAGTCGCGTTCCCGGCCAACGAAGCTGGTGAGCGGAGCCGGCAGGTTCGATGCCGCGGTGGTGGCCGGAACCGAGGACGCGGTGCCCGCGTCGAGCAGCGATGGCATGCCGTCGGCGTCGAACGGCGACGACATGTTGCCGGTGACGCTCCACGCACCCGATCCGGTGACGCCCGATCCGGTGACGCCCGATCCGGCGACGACGGCCGGTGCGGCGGCGGGGCTGGCCGGCGCCGCGTGGCTGGTCGCCGTCGCGCTGGCCGGGCCGGCCGGCCCGCCGGGGCTGGCCGGTGCGGCAGGGCTGGCCGGTGCGGCGGCGGGGCTGGCCGGTGCCGGTCTGCCGGGTGCCGCGACCGGGGCGGGTCCGGCCGTTGCCGCGCGCAGCAGGTCGAGGTGCAGCGCCGCGATCTCGGGTGCCGGGTCGACCCCCAGCCGGTCGGCGAGGGTGGTCCGGAGCCGTTCGTACGCCGCCAGCGCCTCGGCGGTCCGGCCGGCCCTCCCCAGCGCCCGGATGAGCTGGCCGGCCGGTCGTTCCCGCAGCGGATGGGCGGCCACCAGGGCGCGTAGCTCCGGTACCAGCTCGGGCGCTTCGCCAAGGGCCAGCCGGGCGTCCGCCCGGTCCTCGACGGCGGTCAGCCGCAGTTCCTCCATCCGGGCGACCGGGGCGGCGGCGACGCCGGCATCGTCCAGGTCGGCCAGCGCCGGCCCACGCCACAGGTCGAGCGCCTCGGTCAACAGGGCGTCGGCCCGCGCGGGGTCGGCCGCCAGCAGGGACCGGCCGGCGGCGGCCAGCCGCTCGAAGCGCGTCACGTCGACCGCCTCGACCGGTACGACCAGCCGGTAACCGGTCGGGTGCGACTCGATCGCCACCTCCGGCAGGGCCCGCCGTAGCCGCGAGACGAGCGCCTGGAGGGCGTTCGGGGTGCCGGCCGGCGGCTCGTCGGGCCACAGACCGGCCACCAGCCGACCGCTGTCGACCACCCGACCCGGGTCGAGGGCGAGCAGGATCAGCAGTCGCCGCAGCCGGGTTCCGGCGAGGCGGACGGGCGTGCCGGCGTCACTGACAACGGTCAGCGGGCCCAGCATCGCGATCTGCACGGTGTCGATTCTGCCTGGCGGGCGGGGACGCGGACGTTACCGGCTCGGGTCGGTGCCCTCGTCGGTGGTGGGCGCTCCGTCGGGATCGCCGGGCCGTGGGCGTGGATCGGGGTCGGCCGTACCGTCCTGTGGCAGGTCCAGGCCACCGTCGGGCTGCTGGTCCGGGGTGGGGCCGGGCTGGTTCGGCTCGTCGCCCGAGGAATGGTCCGGGGCGGGCTGCGGGTGGTCCGGTCCGTTCCCCGAGGGGCGGTCCGGGGCGGGGCGTGGGTGGCTGGGGCCACCGCCACCCGACGGGGTGGCGAGGTCCGCCTCCCACCGGTTGAACAACTCCCGTTCCCGGCGGTCCTGCCGAGCCAACGATCGGAGGAACTCCGGATCGTCGTCCGGGGCGGCAGCGGTGGGGCGACCGGGACGGCTGCCGGCACCGGGCCGGGCCGGGACCGGGCGGCCGACGAGGAACCAGGCGACCGCGCCCACGATCGGCACGAGCAGGATGACCACCACCCAGGCTGCCCGGGGCAGCAGCCGCACATCACGGATGGACTCGACCGACAGGCTGCTGATCAGGGCGAGGCTGGTGATCACCAGCTCGACCAGGAACAGCAGCATGAGCACCCGGACCATGGGCCAATGATGGCCCATCCCGGGCGGGTCGCCTAACGGATCACGAGCAGCGCGCCCAGGACGGCATAGCCGACCGTGACGCCGACCGACAGCGGCAGCGCGAGGTTGCCGCCGCCCACCGTCCCGTTCGCGGTCGGGTCGGTCGCCTCGGTCGTGGTTGACCTCGGCGTTCGTCGTGGGCCGACCATGCGTCGCCAGGTGCCGGCCACCACGCACGCCCAGCCGGCCAACGACGCGCCGGCGGCCATCCCGCCGGCCGGTCCGCCGTGCCGGAGTGAGAGCCGGACCACCAGCAGCGCCACCACGGCCTGGGCGAGCGCGCCGCGTCGCCAGGCCAGCCGGGTGCGTTCGGGTTGCAGGCCGGCGTCGCCCGGCCCCGAGCGGCCGGGTCCGGCGCGGCCGGTACCGGCGCGGGCGGACCCGGGGCCGCCGGGACCTGGGCCGCCGGGACCTGGGCCGGCCGACCCGGCGATGTTCGACCCGGCCGGGTCGGTCGAGTCGCCGCCGGTCACTGGCCGCGGGCCGCGCCGACCAGCACGGCGATCATCAGCAGGATCGCACCCAGCCCCACCACCAGGGCCAGCACGGCGGGAAAGCGCGACGCCGGAAGCTCCTCGCCGAGCCGGATGGCCCGTTCGGTCCGCGCCCAGTGGTCCACCGCGCGGACCGCCACCAGCGAACCGAGCAGGAGCAGCCCCACGGCGAGCGCCTCCCGCAGGTGCGGCACCGGGAGCCGGGGCAGGAACTGGGCGACGCCGAGCCCACCAGCGATCAACGCCAGTCCGGTACGCAGCCACGCCAGGAACGTGCGCTCGTTGGCCAGTGAGAACCGATAGTCCGGGGTGGTGCCGACCTCGCGCAGTTCCCGCGGGTCGAACCATTGCCTGATCGTGTGCCACACGATCGCCGATTATCCGCTGGACGGCATGGCTAGCCTGGTCACGATGATGGATCTTGACGCAACCACGCTGCTACGCACCTACGACGGCCAGCTTCGCCCGGACGTGCCCGACCCGGTTCCGCCGGGGACGACGGTGGAACGGGATGGTCCGCTGGTCCGGATCAGCGGACTGGATCGTCGCGGTTTCCTGACCTACCGGGATCTCGGCGGGTTGACCGGAGCCGCGCTCACCGAGCTGATCGAGCGACAGCGGGACGTCTTCCGGCGCCTCGGCCAGTCGGTGGAGTGGAAGCTCTACGGGCACGACGAACCGGCCGACCTGCCGGACCGGCTGCGGGCCGCGGGGTTCGAACCGGAGGATCAGGAGACCGTCGTGGTCGGCGCGGTCGCGTCGCTCGCGGCCGGTCTCCCGGTCGTTCCCGAGGGGGTACGCCTGCGCGAGGTGACCGGCCGGGCGGATCTGGACCGGATCGGCGCGATGGAGGCGGAGGTCTGGGACGCCGACCGGAGTTGGCTGGCGCCGGCGTTGGCGGCGGAGCTGGCCCACACGCCGGACCGGCTCGTCGTCGTGGTCGCCGAGGACGTCGCCGAGGACCGGGTGGTCAGCGCCGGCTGGGTGCGGTACGAGGGGGAGACCGCCTTCGCCTCCCTCTGGGGTGGTTCCACGTTGCGGCGGTGGCGGGGGCGGGGCATCTACCGGGCGCTGGTGACGTACCGGGCCCGGCTCGCGCACGCCCGGGCCTACCAGTTGCTCCAGGTCGACGCCTCGGCCGAGAGCCGGCCCATCCTGGAGCGGTTGGGACTCGTATCGATCACCACGACAACACCGTACGTATACACTCCGTGACTGTGGATGAACGGTTGACTGATGAGGAGCGGATGACGCTGAAGACCGCCGCCTACGGCGCGGTCTTCCTGGTCGCCAACGCGGATCCCGGACCGTTCGCCATGATCAAGGAGAGTTTCGCCGCCTCGGACACCATCGCCGGATCGTCGGGGCTGGTCCGGGCCGCCCTGACGACCGGCCCGCTGCCCCGGCTGCCGGACGATCCGGCCGCGGTCCGTGAGCTGGTCCTGCCGGCACTGCGTCGCTCGGCGGAGATCCTCCGGGAACGCGCGCCCGACGAGTTGGGCCGGTATCAGGCCACCGTGGTGGCCGCCGCCCACCAGGTCGCCGAGGCGTCGTCGGGGACCAGTGACGCCGAGTCGACCACGCTGATCGAGGTGCTGGCCGCCCTGCAGGTCACGCCCTGAGGGTCGCGGTACGCCCGAACGGGTCGTGAGCCGGGTCACTTTCCCGGTCCGGTGGCGTGAAGCTACCAGTGGGTAACATGGGCGGTGGTCAACCGCACAACGCCCCGGGTTGACCCGGCGTTTCCGGTCGCGGAAGGCTGCGTCCCACAATGGGAGACGACAGCACGGCGCGACCGGCACCGTGGGCAACACCGACAGGAGGGTCGTCGAAGCGCGATGAATATCGTCGTACTCGTCAAGCAGGTGCCTGACTCGGGCGCGGACCGCAACCTGCGCAGTGACGACAACACGGTCGACCGCGGATCCGCGAGCAACGTCATCAACGAGATGGACGAGTACGCCATCGAGGAGGCGCTGCGACTCAAGGAGGCCCACGGCGGCGAGGTCACGGTGCTGACCATGGGACCGGACCGGGCGACCGAGTCGATCCGCAAGGCGCTGTCGATGGGCCCGGACAAGGCCGTACACATCCTGGACGAGGCCCTGCACGGTTCCTGCGCGCCGGCCACCTCGAAGGTGCTCGCCGCGGCGCTCGGCCGACTGAACGCCGACCTGGTGCTCTGCGGCGCCGAGTCGACCGACGGCCGGGTGCAGGTCATGCCGCACATGCTGGCCGAGCGGCTGGGCGTCGCGGCGCTCACCGGCGCCCGCAAGCTGACCGTGGACGGCGACACGCTGACCGTGGAGCGGCAGACCGAGGAGGGCTACGAGATCGTCTCGGCCGGCACCCCGGCGGTGGTGTCGGTGTGGGACACCATCAACGAGCCGCGCTACCCCTCCTTCAAGGGCATCATGGCCGCGAAGAAGAAGCCGGTCGAGACCCTGTCGCTGGCGGATCTCGGCGTCGCGGCCGAGGAGGTCGGGCTGGCCGGTGCCACCAGTGCGGTGGTCGAGCACAGCAAGCGTCCGCCGCGCTCCGGCGGCCAGCGGGTGACCGACGAGGGCTCCGGCGGTGTCGCGCTGGTCGAGTACCTCGCCACCGAGAAGTTCGTGTAGAAGGGCTGGGGAACATGGCTGAGGTTCTCGTCGTCGTCGAGGCGACCAAGGAATTCGGCGTCAAGAAGGTGACGCTGGAGCTGCTCACCCTGGCCCGCGAGCTGGGCACCCCGGCGGCCGTCGTACTCGGCGGACCGGGCGCGGCCGAGGCGCTCAGCGCCAGGCTCGGCGAGTACGGGGCGGCCAAGGTCTACGCGGCCGAGAGCGAGGAGATCGACGGCTACCTGGTGGCGCCGAAGGCGACCGTGCTGGCCGAACTGGTCCGGCGGGTGCAGCCGGCCGCCGTGCTGCTCGCGTCCAGCCAGGAGGGCAAGGAGATCGCCGCCCGGCTGGCCGTGAAGCTGGACAACGGCATCCTGACCGACGTGGTCGGGCTGGCCGCCGACGGCACGGCCACCCAGGTGGCGTTCGCGGGCTCCACCATCGTGAAGTCCAAGGTGACCCGTGGCCTGCCGCTGGTCACGCTGCGCCCCAACTCGGTCGCCCCCACCCCGGCGCCGGCCACCCCCGAGGTGGAGCGGCTGGAGGTCCAGGTCACCGACGCCGACAAGCTGGCCAGGGTGGTCGAGCGGGTCGCCGAGCAGAAGGGTTCCCGCCCGGAGCTGACCGAGGCGTCCGTGGTGGTCTCCGGCGGCCGGGGCGTGGGCAACGCCGACAACTTCAAGCTGGTCGAGGAGCTGGCCGACCTGCTCGGCGGCGCCGTCGGCGCGTCCCGGGCGGCGGTCGACTCCGGCTTCTACCCGCACCAGTTCCAGGTGGGCCAGACCGGCAAGACCGTCTCACCGCAGCTCTATGTGGCGCTGGGCATCTCCGGGGCGATCCAGCACCGGGCCGGCATGCAGACCTCGAAGACGATCGTCGCGGTCAACAAGGACGGCGAGGCGCCGATCTTCGAGCTGGCCGACTTCGGCGTGGTCGGCGACCTGTTCAAGGTCGTCCCGCAGGCCGCCGAGGAGATCCGCAAGCGCAAGTAGCGAGGTAAGGAAGGGCCCCCTCTTATCGCTTTCTGTATAGGAGGGGGCCCTTCTTAACGTCTGAACGTCATCTGCTGGTGGGGGACCGGTCGGGCTGGTGGGAGCCGACCGGCGGGTCGGGGAGCTGAGGCCGACCCGCCGGTCAGCCCGTCAGGGATCCCGTGTGGCAGGTCGGTACCGGGTGCGGGTCATGCCTCGTAGTACCCCGACGCCACCCGGCGGATACGCCAAACGGGGATGTGTTTCCCACCCGGCGCCTCGGCGGCACCCGCTGCGGGGGTGGCGGGAAGGAACGGGGATAGGCTGTGGAGCGATGGCATACCTGGATCACGCGGCGACCACGCCGATGCTCGACGAGGCGTTGGAGGCGTACGTCGCCACCGCCCGCGAGGTCGGCAACGCCTCATCGCTGCACGCGGCCGGCCGGACGGCCCGTCGGCGGGTCGAGGAGTCCCGGGAACGGATCGCGGCCGTACTGGGTGCCCGCCCGTCCGAGGTGATCTTCACGGGCGGCGGTACGGAGAGCGACAACCTCGCGGTCAAGGGCATCTACTGGGCTCGACGCGCGGACGTACCGGGTCGGAACCGACTGGTGGTCAGCGCGGTCGAGCATCACGCCGTGCTGGATCCGGCGCACTGGCTGCGGACCCACGAGGAAGCGATCCTGGAGTTGCTGCCGGTGGATCCGGCCGGCCGGATCGACCCCGCCGAACTGGCGCGGATTCTCGACGCGTACCCGGGCGAAGTGGCCGTGGTGAGCGTCATGTGGGCCAACAACGAGGTCGGCACGGTACAGCCGATGGCCGAACTGGCCGCGGTGGCGGCCCGGGCTGGCGTACCGCTGCACACCGACGCCGTGCAGGCGGTCGGCCAGGTGCCGGTCGACTTCGCGGCGAGCGGGGTCGCGGCCCTGACGCTGACCGGGCACAAGCTGGGCGGACCGGTCGGGGTCGGCGCCCTGTTGCTCGGTCGCGACGTGTCCTGCACGCCGATCCTGCACGGCGGTGGCCAGGAACGGGACGTACGCTCGGGCACCCTTGACACGGCCGGCGTGGTGGCCTTCGCGGTGGCGGTGGAGTCGGCGGTCAAACGCCAGCAGGAGTACGCGGCCCGGGTCCGGACGCTGCGCGACGATCTGGTGGCCCGGGTCCGGGCGGCGGTGCCCGATGTGATCTACAACGGTGATCCCGCCGATCGGCTGCCGGGCAACGCGCACTTCAGCTTCCCCGGCTGCGAGGGGGACGCCCTGCTGCTGTTGCTGGACGCGCAGGGCATCGCCTGCTCCACCGGCTCGGCCTGCTCGGCCGGGGTGGCCCAGCCGTCGCACGTGCTGCTGGCCATGGGCGCCGACGACGGGCGGGCCCGCTCGTCACTGCGGTTCGCCCTCGGCCACACGTCGACCCAGGCCGACGTGGACGCCCTGATCGCCGCGTTACCCGCCGTGGTCGAACGCGCCCGTCGAGCCGGAGCCATCCGCGCCACCCGCTCCTGACCCCCCTCCTCCCCGGTTGATCATGAAGTTAGCGGGCGGTTTGAAGGTCAAAAGTTCGGCTAACTTCATGATCAACCGGGCGATGGGTGGGGGTGGGGGTGGGGGAGGATGGCTGTGGTGGGGGGCGGGTTAGGCTCGTGAGGCGGGGTTAGGGAGGGGTTCGGGTGCGGGTCCTGGCAGCGATGTCCGGCGGTGTCGACTCGGCGGTGGCGGCCGCCCGCGCGGTCGACGCCGGGCATGAGGTGACCGGCGTCCATCTGGCGCTCGCCCGCAATCCGCAGACCTACCGGACCGGCGCACGCGGTTGCTGCACCCTGGAGGACTCCCGGGACGCGCGCCGGGCCGCCGACGTGATCGGCATCCCGTTCTACGTCTGGGACCTGGCGGACCGGTTCCACGAGGACGTGGTGGACGACTTCGTGGCCGAGTACGCCGCGGGGCGTACCCCCAATCCGTGCCTGCGCTGCAACGAGAAGATCAAGTTCGCGGCGGTGCTGGACCGGGCCCTGGCCCTGGGTTTCGACGCCGTGGTCACCGGCCACCACGCCCGGCTCGGCCCGGACGGGCTGCTGCGGCGCAGCGTCGACCTCGACAAGGACCAGTCGTACGTGCTGGCGGTGCTCAACCGGGCCCAGTTGGAGCGCTCGATGTTCCCGCTCGGCGACTCCACCAAGGCCCGGGTACGCGCCGAAGCGACCGAGCGCGGGCTCGCCGTGGCCGACAAGCCGGACTCGCACGACATCTGCTTCATCGCCGACGGTGACACCCGGGGTTTCCTCGCGGATCGGCTCGGCGCCGCGCCGGGGGACATCGTCGACGGGCAGACCGGGGCGGTGCTCGGCACGCACACCGGCGCGTACGCCTACACGGTCGGCCAGCGGCGCGGGCTGGCACTGCGCGAGCCGGCCCCGGACGGCCGGCCACGGTACGTGCTGTCGATCACGCCGAAGACCAACACCGTGACGGTCGGACCGGCCGAGGCGCTGGCGGTGTCCACCGTGACCGCGGACCGCCCGGTCTGGACCGGCGGGCCGCGTCCGGCCGCACCGGTCGAGTGCCGGGTGCAGTTGCGGGCCCATGGTTCGACCGTGCCGGCCACGGTGTACTGCGACGACGCCGAGCTGCGCGCCGAGTTGCACGAGCCGGTCCGGGGCGTCGCGGCCGGTCAGGCGATCGTGGCGTACCGGCCGGATCCGGCCGGCGACGTGGTGCTGGGCTCGGCGACCATCCGTTGACGCCGGTCCGCGCCGGACCGAACCGCGTCGCCGCCCGCCGGATCGCACCGGGCACCGCCTAGAGTTGGCGGATGTGACCGAACAACCGTGGCCCTGGCCGGCCGGTGCGGCGACTGGAATCGGGTCGTTGCCTGGGACCGACGTGGCGGAGGCGCAGCGGATCGTCCTGGGCGAGCTGCCCGACCTGCCGCACCTGCCCGAACTGCCGGCCCGGGGTCCGGGTGCCGACCTGCTCGGTCGGACGGCCGGGCTGCTGGTGGAACTGCCCGTCGAGCTGTACGCGGCGCGGTGGCGGATCGCCGCCCATCCCGGCCGGGATCTGCGCCGGGCCCGGGACCTGATGGAACGCGACCTCGACCAGCTCGCCGAGCAGGCCGAGGACTTCACCGGCACCGTCAAGATCCAGGTCGCGGGGCCGCTCACCCTGGCCGCCGGGCTGGATCTGCCGGCGGGGGCCAGGATGCTGCGCGATCCGGGCGCCGTCCGTGACCTCACCGGCTCGCTGGCCGAGGGCGTCCGGCAGCACGTGGCGAGTGTGCGCCGCCGGCTGCCGGACGCGACGGTACTGCTGCAACTGGACGAGCCATCGCTGCCGACGGTGCTGGCCGGTCGGGTGCCCACCGAGAGCGGGTTCGGCGCGTACCGGCCGGTGGAGTCGGCCGCGGCAGCCGAGGCGCTGCGCCGGGTGGTCGAGTCCGCCGACGCGCCGGTGGTCGTGCACTGCTGCGCGCCCGACGTACCGCTCGAACTGGTCCGGGCGGCCGGTGCCGCCGCCGTCGCGCTCGACCTGGATCTGGTACGCCAGCTCGACCCGCTCGGTGAAGCCATCGACGCCGGCCTCGGACTGCTGGTCGGGGCCGTCCCCGGCACACCGGCGGGCCCGGGCGTGGTCCCGACCTCGGCCCGCGCCGCCGAACGGGTGCGGCGGCTCTGGGACCGGCTCGGCTTCCCGAGGTCCCGGCTGGTCGAGCAGGTCGTGGTGACGCCGGCCTGCGGTCTGGCCGGCGCCGATCCGGAGTACGCCCGCGCGGCGCTGGCCGCCTGCCGGGACGCCGCCCGGCGGCTCGCCGAGGCGTAGCCGCCTGCCGTGCTGCCGTCCGGTCGCTCGTCGAGGCGTAGGGGCCGCGACGTGGGGTTTGTCTGTCGTACCCGGCGGGCAGGATGGCCGGCATGATCGGACAACTGCGTACGGTGGTCATCGACTGCCCGGATCCGCGCGCCCTCGCCAGGTTCTACTCGGAGCTGCTCGGCCTGCCCGTCGGCTTCGACGACGACGATGACCCGAACGAGTGGGTGGTGCTCGGCGGCAAGCCCGGCGAGTCTCCCCGGCTGGCGTTCCAGCGGGCGTTGAACCTGCGCGCGCCGCGCTGGCCCGACCCGGAGCGACCTCAACAGTTCCATCTGGACGTGACGGTCACCGACATCGACGAGGCCGAGCGGCGGGTGCTGGCGCTGGGCGCCACCCGGCTGCCGGGCGGCGAGGACAACTTCCGGGTGTACGCCGACCCGGTCGGTCACCCGTTCTGCCTCTGCTGGGACTGACCTGCTCGGCTCGCGCTGACCGGCTGTTGGGCTGGTCGGGGCCAGCGCCGGCATCGACCGCCGGGGGTCCGGATGTCGGTACCTCGGGATACGGTTTCCCCGGCACGATCAGCGAGGTCGCGAGCAGGGGGTAGCGGTGTCCGAGGAAGCCATCCCGCAGCAGGTCAGCGCCGAGCAGGAGGCGGCGGCCGGTGCCGATCCGCCGCCGTCGGCCCGGGAGCGGCACGCCACCCTGAGCACCGAACTGACCGATCATCAGTACCGCTACTACGTGCTGGACTCGCCCACCATCTCCGACGCCGAGTTCGACACCCTGCTGCGGGAGCTCCAGGCGCTGGAGGACGCGTACCCGTCCCTGGTCACGCCCGAGTCACCCACCCAGCGGGTCGGTGGCACCTTCTCGACGCTGTTCACCCCGGTCACCCACGCCGAACGGATGATGTCGCTGGACAACGCCTTCGACATCGCCGAGCTGACGGCCTGGGCCGAGCGGGTGGAACGGGACGCCGGCGGTCCGGTGACCTACCTCTGCGAGCCCAAGGTCGACGGGTTGGCGATCAACCTGACGTACGAGCGCGGTCGGCTGGTGCGGGCGGCGACCCGTGGTGACGGGCGTACCGGCGAGGACGTCACCCCCAACGTCCGGACCATCCGGGAGGTCCCCGAGCGGCTGACCGGCCCGGACCTGCCCGAGCTGATCGAGGTACGCGGCGAGATCTACTTCCCGGTGGCCGCCTTCGCCGACCTCAACGCCACCCTGGTCGAGCAGGGCAAGGCGCCGTTCGCCAACCCGCGTAACGCCGCGGCGGGCAGCCTGCGCCAGAAGGATCCGAGGATCACCGCGAGCCGGCCGCTGCGGATGGTGGTCCACGGCATCGGCGCCCGGCGCGGGTTCCAGCCGAAGGCCCAGTCGGAGTCGTACGCGACCCTGCGCGAGTGGGGACTGCCCACCAGCGAGCGCTGGCGGGTGGTGCCCGACCTGACCGGTGTGCGGGAGTACATCGACTACTACGCCGAGCACCGGCACGACGTCGAGCACGAGATCGACGGCGTGGTGGTCAAGGTCGACTCGGTGGCGATCCAGGGGCGGCTCGGCTCGACCAGCCGGGCACCCCGCTGGGCGATGGCCTTCAAATATCCGCCCGAGGAGGTCACCACCAAGCTGCTCGACATCAACGTGAATGTCGGACGGACCGGCCGGGTCACCCCGTTCGCCGTGCTCCAGCCGGTCAAGGTGGCCGGGTCAACCGTCGCGCTCGCCACCCTGCACAACGCCCGTGAGGTGGAACGCAAGGGCGTGCTGATCGGCGACACGGTGGTGATCCGCAAGGCCGGCGACGTCATCCCCGAGGTGCTCGGCCCGGTGGTCGACCTGCGCCCGGCGGACGCCCGGCCGTTCGAGATGCCCACCCACTGCCCGGAGTGCGGGTCGCCGCTGGCACCGGCGAAGGAGGGGGACATCGACATCCGCTGCCCGAACTCCCGCACCTGCCCGGCGCAGCTACGGGAACGCCTGTTCCACCTGGCCGGCCGGGGCGCGCTCGACATCGAGGTGCTGGGCTACAAGTCCGGCAGCGCGCTGCTGGCGGCGGGTGCGATAACCGACGAGGGTGACCTGTTCTTCCTGGACGCCGAGAAGCTGGCCGAGGTCCCGTTCTTCGTCAACAAGGACGGCAGCCTCGGCAGCAACGCGGTCAAGCTGCTGGACAATCTCGGCGAGGCCAGGCAGCGTCCGCTGTGGCGGGTGCTGGTCGCGCTCTCCATCCGGCACGTCGGACCCACCGCGGCGCAGGCCCTGGCCCGGCACTTCGGCTCGATCGACGAGATCAAGGCCGCCGCCGAGGAGGAACTGTCCGCGGTCGAAGGGGTTGGTCCGACCATCGCGGTCAGCCTGCGGGAGTGGTTCGCCGTCGACTGGCACCAGGATGTGGTGGACAAGTGGGCCGCGGCGGGCGTCCGGATGGCCGAGGAACGGCTCGACGAGGGACCGCGACCGCTGGACGGGCTGACCGTGGTGGTCACCGGCACCCTCGCCGGATACTCCCGCGACCAGGCGGCCGAGGCGATCCAGGCGCTGGGTGGCAAGGTCAGTGGCTCGGTCTCCAAGAAAACCGACTTCGTGGTGGTGGGGGAAAATCCGGGCAGCAAGGCGGACAAGGCCGTCGCGTTGAAGCGGCCGGTCCTGGACGAGGAGGGCTTCACGGTGCTGCTGGAGCGGGGTCCGGAGGCGGCCCTGGAGGTGGCGCGCCACGACGAGCCGGCGTGACCCGTCCGGAGCAGCGGCGCTCCGGATCTTATCCGGCGAGATGCGGTGTATTCCAAGTTAGTCACGACTACGTCCGTTTCGTGTCTGTCGAACCCCGGACTCGCCAATAGCGGCGTTTCATGGAGAAGCGGCGCGCCAAGGAGGGCCGTCGCGAACAGATCAGCCTCGGGAGGTGCCATGGAGGCCGCGTCGCTGCGGAACTCCGTTCCCCCCGGACGGGCCGCCACGTTCTTCGGCTTCGTCTGGGCGGTCGTCGCCGTGGCCGTGGCGATCTGCGCGCTGCCGCTCGGTGCCCTTCCCGGCCGGCTGCCGGGGCTGCCCGTGGCGTTCTGGCTGATGGCCGCCCTCGCCGTGGCCGGGGACGCCCGCCCGTTCACCCCGCCCGGTCGACGGCCCAGCCCGGCGGTCTTTCCGTCCATCTGCTTCAGCTTCGCGATCCTGCTCGGCTGGGGGCTCGGGCCGGCGGTCGCCGTACAGACCCTCGCGGTGGCCGTGGTGAGTTGGCGGCTGCGGCACGCGGTGTGGCGGGCGGCGTTCAACGCCGGTCAGTACGCCTGCGCGCTCGCGGCGGCCCGCGAGGTGGCCCGGCTCACCACGCCAGCGGGGTTCGCCGCCGGTTTCCAGGTGTCCTGGACCGACGTGCTCGCGGTGGCCGCGGCCGGTGCCGCGTGGTTCCTGGTGAGCTACGGCCTGGTCACCCTGGCCCTGCGAATGCGCTTCGGGGTGCGCTGGTGGCCGGCGTTCCGGCAGGGCTTCGCGTTCGAGGCGGTGTCGAACGGTTCCCTGCTGCTGCTCGGGCCGGTGCTGATGGCCGCCGCCCGGGTGAGCGCGGCCCTCGTCCCGCTGATCGTGGTGCCGCTGTACGCGGTCTCCCGGATGGCCCGGCTGTCCGGGGAGCAGGAACGGTTGGCCCGGCTCGACCCACTCACCGGGCTGGCGAACCGTAAGGCCCTGCTGACCGAGGTGGCCGAGCAGATCTCGCTGCACGCCGAACGGGCCGCGAAGGGTGAGCCCGGCCGGTTGGCCCTGCTGGTGCTGGACCTGGATCGCTTCAAGCACGTCAACGACGCGCTGGGACACGCGGTGGGCGACCGGTTGCTGGTGGCGGTCGGCGGGCGGCTGACCGCGGCCGTCCGGCCCGAGGACACCGTGGCCCGGCTCGGTGGCGACGAGTTCGCGATCCTGGCGGGCCGGCTCGACGACGTGGACGCCGCCCGGGACGTCGCCGAGCGGGTGGTGCGGTCGCTGGCCGAACCGGTCGCGCTGGACGGGCTCCCGCTGGACGTCGGCGGCTCGATCGGGCTGGCTCTCTATCCCGACCACGGGCAGGATTTCGAAACCCTCCTGCGGCACGCCGACGTGGCGATGTACGACGCGAAGCACCGCGGCGACACGCTGGCCGTCTACGCGGCGGAGTCCGACCACAACTCGCCCGAGCGGCTCAGCCTGCTCGCCGACCTGCGTCAGGTGCTGGAGGCGCCCGGCGCGACGGGAGTGGCGGACGCCGGCGAGATCACGATGTACTACCAGCCGCAGATCGCGATCGCCACCGGCGAGGTGGTCGGGGTGGAGGCGCTGCTGCGGTGGCGTCACCCGCGGCGCGGCATGGTCGATCCGGAGGAGCTGATCCGGGTGGCCGAGCAGAGCGCCGTCATGCGCCTGCTGACCCGTCGCGTCGTGGACGACGTGGTCGAGCAGATCGCCGAGTGGTCGGCCGCCGGCATCGTGTTGCGGGCGGCGGTCAACGTGAGCGTCCGGGACCTGCACACCGGCGAGATCGCGGACCAGATCGCCGACCGGCTGGCCCGGTTCAACGTGCCGCCGGCCCAGCTCCAGCTGGAGATCACCGAGGGTGCACTGATGGCCGATCCCCGGCGGGTGCTGGCGACCATCTCCCGGCTGGACAAGATCGGAGTGGCGATCTCGCTCGACGACTTCGGCACCGGTTACTCGTCCATGCAGCACCTGCGCCGGCTGCCGCTGGCCGAGGTCAAGGTGGACCGGTCGTTCGTACTTGGCATGGCCGTCGACGCGGACGACGCGGCCATCGTGCGTTCGATGATCGAACTGGCCGGGGCGCTGGGGTTGCGGGTGGTGGCCGAGGGCGTGGAGGACGAGCGGACCTGGCGGCTGCTGCACCTGGCTGGCTGTGACGTCGCGCAGGGCTGGTTCTACGCCCGTCCGATGCCGGCCGGCGATCTCACCACCTGGCTGTCCCGATACCGCCCGCTGCAACCGGGTTCGGCGACACCGTCCTCCGGTCGACACCGCTGGCCGACCGCCTCGATCCGCGGCATCCGGGTGGATCAGGGGCGGGCCGACGTGAACTGAACCGAGCTGCGATGGCGCAGGCATCCTTGGGGAGTGACTTCCGCGGTGACGCCGCCATTTCGGGGAGGCGGTGGCGGGCGACCGCCCGGTGACAAATAGACTCGCTCGGGTCAAGGCGCGACTGCGAGGCTGTGCCGGTGACCGTTTCCGGTCGGGGACGTACATCATCGAGGCACGAAGGGGACACGGATGGCCGCCATCTCCCGCGAAGAGGTCGCGCACCTGGCGCGCCTCTCGCGACTCGCCGTCACGGAGGAGGAGTTGGCGACCTTCGCCGGCCAGCTCGACGTGATCCTGCAGTCAGTGGCCCGGGTGGGTGAGGTCGCCGCCGCCGACATCCCGCCCACCTCGCACTCCGTGCCGCTGACCAATGTGCTGCGAGAGGACGTCGTGGCGCCGTGCCTGACGGCAGAGGAAGCCCTCTCCGGTGCCCCCGACGCTGAGCAGCAGCGCTTCCGAGTGCCCCGGATCCTCGACGAGGAGGTGGCCTCATGAGCGAGCGGAGCGAGATCATCATCAAACTCAGCGCGGTGGAGCCGCATGGCGGGTCCGAGCGCAGCGAGGAGCCGTCATGAGCGATCTGACCCGTTTGACGGCGACCGAGGTCGCCGCGCTGGTGGCCGACGGCCAGGCTTCCGCCGTCGAGGTGACCCGCGCCCACCTGGACCGGATCGCCGCGGTCGACGACCAGGTACACGCGTTCCTGCACGTCGATGCCGAGGGCGCGGAGGCCGCCGCGCGGGCCGTCGACGAGCGCCGGGCCGCGGGTGAACCACTCGGCCCGCTGGCCGGGGTGCCGATCGCGGTCAAGGACGTGCTGACCACCCGGGGCGTACCGACCACGGTCGGCTCCAAGATCCTGGAAGGCTGGCGCCCGCCGTACGACTCGGCCATCGTGGAGCGGCTGCGTGCCGCCGGCACGGTGATGCTCGGCAAGACGAACATGGACGAGTTCGCGATGGGCTCGTCGACCGAGTACTCGGCCTACGGCCCGACCCGCAACCCGTGGGACCTCACCCGCATCCCGGGCGGCTCCGGCGGCGGCAGCTCGGCGGCGCTCGCCGCGTACGAGGCTCCGTTGGCGATCGGCTCGGACACCGGCGGTTCGATCCGGCAACCGGGCGCGGTCACCGGCACCGTCGGCGCCAAGCCGACCTATGGCGGCACCTCCCGGTACGGGCTGGTGGCGTTCTCCTCCTCGCTGGACACGCCCGGTCCGTGCGCCCGGACGGTGCTGGACGCGGCGCTGCTGCACACGGTGATCGGCGGGCACGACCCGCGCGACTCGACCTCCATTCCGGCGCCGGTACCGGACGTGGTGGCCGCGGCCCGCGCCGGCGCGGGAGGCGACCTGACCGGGGTGAAGCTGGGCCTGGTCCGGGAGTTCTCCGGCGAGGGCGCCGAGCCGGGCGTGCTGGCCGCGTTCCGGGACGCCGTGGACGCGCTCACCAAGCTGGGCGCCGAGGTCGTCGAGGTGTCCTGCCCGCACTTCGAGTACGCGCTGCCGGCGTACTACCTGATCGCGCCGAGCGAGTGCTCCTCCAACCTGGCCCGGTTCGACGGCGTCCGGTTCGGCCTGCGGGTCGGCGACGACGGCAACCGCGCGCTGGAGGAGGTCATGTCGCTCACCCGGGACGCCGGCTTCGGCCCCGAGGTCAAGCGCCGGATCATGCTCGGCACGTACGCGCTCTCCTCGGGCTACTACGACGCCTACTACGGGCAGGCGCAGAAGGTGCGTACCCTCATCACCCGCGACTTCACGGCGGCGTTCGAGCAGGTGGACGTGCTGGTCTCGCCGACAACGCCGTTCGTGGCGTTCCCGTTCGGCTCGCGCACCGGGGATCCGTACCAGATGTATCTGGCGGACCTGTTCACCATCCCGACCAACCTGTACGGCGGGCCGGCCATCTCGGTGCCCTGCGGCCTGTCCGACGGGTTGCCGGTCGGCCTGCAGGTGATGGCCCCGACCATGGCCGACGACCGGATGTACCGGGTGGCCGCCGCGCTGGAGAGCGCCGTCGGCACCTTCACCCCACCGGCACTGTGAGGCAGGAGCACCCATGACGACGACACTGCCCGCGTACGACGAGGTGGTCGCGCGGTACGAGCCGGTGATCGGGCTGGAAACCCACGTCGAGCTGGGCACCCGGACGAAGATGTTCTGCGGCTGCCCGACCGACTTCGGCGGCGAGCCGAACACCCGGGTCTGCCCGGTCTGCCTGGGCCTGCCCGGCTCGCTCCCGGTGGCCAACAAGGCGGCCATCGAGGCCACCATCCGGATCGGACTCGCGCTGAACTGCTCGATCGCGCAGTGGTGCCGGTTCGCCCGGAAGAACTACTTCTACCCGGACATGCCGAAGAACTTCCAGATCAGCCAGTACGACGAGCCGTTGTGCGTCGATGGATACCTGGACGTCGAGGTCAACGGCGAGACCGTGCGGATCGGCATCGAGCGGGTGCACCTTGAGGAGGACACCGGCAAGTCGCTGCACGTCGGCGGCGCCACCGGCCGGATCCACGGCGCCACGGAGTCGCTCGTCGACTACAACCGGGCCGGCATCCCGCTCGTGGAGATCGTCACCAAGCCGATCCCCGGCACCGGCGCGCAGGCACCCGAGGTGGCCCGGGCGTACGTCACCGAACTGCGTGACGTGATCCGCTCGCTGGGCGTCTCGGACGTCCGGATGGAGGAGGGCTCGCTGCGCTGCGACGTGAACACGTCGCTCAACCTGCCCGGTGCCGAGTGGGGCACCCGGACCGAGACCAAGAACGTCAACTCGCTGCGTTCGGTGGAGCGGGCGGTCCGCTCCGAGATGCTGCGCCAGGCGTCGGTGCTGGACGCCGGTGGCCGGATCACCCAGGAGACCCGGCACTTCCACGAGGAAACCGGAGACACCACCCCGGGCCGGTCCAAGGAAACCGCGACCGACTACCGCTACTTCCCGGAACCGGACCTCGCGCCGCTGGCCCCGGACCCGGCCTGGGTGGCCGAGCTGAAGGCCGCCCTCCCCGAACTGCCCCGGTTGCACCGCAGGCGGCTCCAGGAACAGTGGGGGCTGTCCGACCTGGACATGCAGTCCGTGCTCAACGCCGGTGCCGTCGAGCTGATCGAGCAGACGGTGGCCGCCGGCGCCACCCCGGCCGCCGCCCGCAAGTGGTGGCTGGGCGAGCTGTCCCGGCGGGCCAACGAGACCGGCGTCGAACTGGCCTCGGTCGGCGCCGGTCCGGCGCAGGTGGCCGAGCTGCAACGGCTGGTCGACGAGGGCAAACTGAACGACAAACTGGCCCGCGCCGTACTGGAGGGCGTGGTCGCCGGGGAGGGTTCGCCGTCCGAGATCATGACGAAGCGGGGTCTCGGGGTCGTCTCGGACACCGGTGCGCTGACCGTCGCCGTGGACGAGGCCATCGCGGCCAACCCGGAGATCGCCGAGAAGGTCCGCAGTGGCAAGGTCGCGGCGGCCGGCGCGCTGGTCGGGGCGGTCATGAAGACCACCCGGGGGCAGGCGGATGCCCGTACGGTCCGTGAACTCGTGCTGGAGCGGCTCGGGGTCCAGGGGTAGCTTCGGGTTTCGGCGGATCCGTCCTGGGTGGTTGTGGTTACGGTTTGGATTTCGGCGGAGCCCGCCCACTCTGGGCGGTCAGGCTTGATCCCGACGTGGGCGGGCTCCGCCGAAATCCCGTCGTGGGTTCGCTGGTGGGTCCGCCGAAATCCCGTCGTGGGTTCGCTGGTGGGTCCGCCGAGACCCGTCGTGGTTGGCGGGCGGGGTCCGTCGGCGTCGACCTGAAGACCGCCAAGGAAGCGGTGGAGGCGATGACCCGGTGAGGCGTACCGGTCGTCGGGTCACCGGCTTCTGACGACCGGTCAGCGGGTGCGGGTGGGCGTCGGGGGGCGGGGGGAAACGGAGCTGGGTGGGCTGACCGGCGGCGTGGGGGTGGGGCCGCGGGTGGGCGTCGGGGTCACCGAGGCCTTCGGGTCGCCGACCTTCGGGTCGGTGATGATGTGCCGTTCGAGGCTGACCTGCGCTTCTCCGGTGCCGCCGACCGTGATCTCGTCGTACGCCTGGAGATGCTGCGCCGGGTCGAAGTAGAGGACGGTCATGGCCAGCGGGGTGGGCTTCTCACCCTCCAGGCCGCGCAGGCCCGCGCCGCCGGTGGAACCCTCGACGAACAGCTGGGTCGGCTGCTCGCCCGGGACCTGTGGCAGCTTCAGCACCTCCCGGTGGTGGACGTGTCCGGCGAGCACCAGCGGCACGGTGCCGGAGAGCGGGCCGGCGGAGGCCGGGTCGTGCACGAGCGCGATGTCCACCTGCTCGGGCGTTGCCGCCCGGATGGTGGCGGCCAGCCGTTCCCCGGTGCCGATCACCTGGTCGGCGACCACCGACGTGAGGCCCGAGCCGGCCGGTGAGGTCTCCTTGTCCGGGGTGAACCGGGGGTCACCGGCGCCCGCGATGGTGAGCCCGGCCGCGATGGTGATCGACTGGTCCAGCACGGTCGCGTTGGGCTGCTTGGCCACCGCCGCGGCCGTGGCGCTGGAGTCGTGGTTTCCACGGATGTAGACGTACGGCTTCTTGAGCTGGCCGATCGCTCCGACGAAGGACGTCTCGGGCTCGCTGCCCCAGTCGGTGATGTCCCCGGTGTCGATCACCACGTCGATGTTGAACTGCTCCACCACGGTACGGATGAGCTGCCAGGCCGACGGGTTCAGGTGCATGTCCGAGATGTGCAGCGCTCGGGTGGTACCCGGGTTGGGCTCCAGGACGGGCAGCGCGGAGACGGCGGTGTAGAGCTTGCTGACGTTGCCGACCAGCCGCTGGAGCTGTTCGGCGTACTTGCCGTAGTTCGTGGCGATGGACCGGGCGTCGCCGATGATGGCCGGGGCGTTGACCAGCAGGCCCTCGTATCGTGGCTCCTCCAGGGCCTGCGGGTGGACGGTCAGGCCGGCCACCCCGAGGCTGCCGCCGGTGATCACCAGCGAGAGCACACCCGACCAGGCCACCCGGCGGACGTTCCGGAAGACCAGCGCGGCCAGCAGCAGCGACCCGAGCAGGGCGGCGCCGAGGGTCCGCAGGACCAACCGGGTGGCACCCTCGCTGACGTCCCGCACCGCGAGCTGGCTGATCCGGTCGAGGTTGCCGGGGTCGTTGATCAGCGCCTCGGTGCGTTTCTGGTCGAGCGCACCGAGCTGCACGGTCAGCCGGGCCGGCCCGTCGTGACTGTCGAACTGCAGGGCGCCCAGCGGTGGGATGCGCACCGTGGTCCCGCCACTGATCGACGGCTGAAGGGCCAGCTGGGCACGGAACGGCCCGATGTCGGCCTGCACGTGACCGCCGAGGAGCGTACCGAGCACCACGCCGGCCAGGCTGACCATCGCGATCGCGACAGCGATCCGGCTCCGCCGGCCCCAGCTGGAGGAAAGCATCCGGCGGGTGCCCTGACCCACCGCCGTGAGCACGCCACCGCTGGTGCTCACCCACCGCCGGACGCCGGTCAACGGGTCCCGCCGGTCGGCCGCGCGGCTGTCGTCGTCCGGACCCGTCATGGAATCGTGCGCCTGTTCATCACGGAACTCTGACCTGCCCGGGTTGGGATCTTGGGAAACCTCGGTCCGCCGTCGCGGATCAACTGCGCCCCGCGCCGCCGTCGGAGAACACCAGCCGGATCAGCCGGTCATCGTCGGGTCCGGGTTGGCCGCGACCGTCCTTGTTGGAGGTCGAGAGCCAGAGGGAGCCGTCCGGCGCCGTGACGGCGGCCCGCAACCGGCCGTACCGCTCGGTCAGCACGGCCCGGGGCTGGCCCAACACCCCGCCGTCGGCCGTCAACTCCACCAGCCACACCCGTTCGCCCTTGAGGCAGGCGGTGGCGAACAGCCGGCCGATCATGGCGGCGCCAGAGCACGATGCCTCGTTGGTGTGCCACTGCACCAGCGGCGGGGTGAATTTGTCGCCCCCCGGCTGGGCGGTGGCTCCGACGCCGCCCTCGACCTCGGGCCAACCGTAGTTCTTGCCCGGCTCGATCCGGTTGATCTCGTCCCAGGTGTTCTGGCCGAACTCGGTGGCGTACAGCCGCTTGCTCTCGTCCCAGGCGAGACCCTGGACGTTACGGTGACCCAGGGTCCAGACCGGCGAGTTGCCGAACGGGTTGCCCGGCGCGGGCTTGCCGGCCGGCGTGATCCGGAGGATCTTCCCCGCCAGGCTCTTCGGGTCCTGGGCCAGGCCCCGCTGGGTGGCGTCCCCGGTGGTCGCGTACAGGAACCCGTCCGGGCCGAAGGCAAGCCGACCGCCGTTGTGGAAGTTCGACCGGGGGATGCCGGTCAGGATCGGGGTGGGTGACTGGCCCAGGGTGAACCGGCTGATCCGGTTGTCGTTTCTGGCCGAGTAGTAGACGAACACCGACCGGTCACGGTCGTACGTGGGTGAGACGGCGATGCCGAGCAGGCCGCCCTCGCCGCCCGGTTCGACGTCGGGAATCGTCTGCACGGTCGTGACCTTCAGCCCGTCCGTGTCGGACTCGGGACCGACCTTGAGGATCTTGGCGGTGTCCCGTTCGGTCACCAGGGCGCCGCCGTCGGGCAGGAAGGCGATGCCCCACGGCACCTCCAGGCCCTTGGCCAGCACCGTTGCCGCCGCTTCCTGATCGACGCCGCCGCCCTGGGTCGCCGACACGCTCGGGGTGGGGAATCGGGGTGGCTCTCCGGCCGGGTCCGGCTTCGGCTCGCCGAACGAGCAGCCGCCGGTGGTGAGAATGACCGCCGCGCACAGCGCGACCGCGGAACGGGTCCGGCCGGTGTGCCGGTACGCGGTGCGAAGGTTCACCGGGCCAAGCGTAGTCGGGCCCACCCGCCCCCGTGGACGCAAGGAAGGGCACCTTGTCATCGCTTTCGGTAGAGGAAGGGCCCCCGGTTAACGGCAACGATCGCCGATCGAGGAGTCAGGCTTGCTTGTAATCCTGGTAGGGGTGTAATCATGTAATCATTGCCTGTCGAGGGGAGTGAGCACGATGAGGGATCGGAGATGGGACGGGGCACGGAGCGAGCCACCGCCCGCAGCCGACGCCGCTGCCTGGATCACCGGCGCCATCCCGGACGGGTGGTTCACGGAGCCACCCCGGGTCGTCATCGACCGCGAGGAGATCGCGGTCGTGGGTCGGTTGCCGGAGCCGGAGCTGCCGGCCGAGGCGTCACCCGCCGATCGGGCCGCGGCCGAGGCCGGCCGGATCAACCAGTACCGCGAGGAGACCCGGGACCGGCGGATCGCCATCGCCCGCCAGGTCGAGTACCGGTACCGCCGCAAGGTGGCCTGGGGCGTTGCCTGTGGCGGCACCGAGGAACTGTTCACCAACCTGTCCGCGCCGGTGATGACCCGCCTCCGCCAGCCGGAACGCCGGGTGCTCGACACCCTGGTGGACGCCGGTGTGGCCCGGTCGCGCTCGGAGGCGCTGGCCTGGTGCGTACGGCTGGTCGGTGAGCACGCCGACCAGTGGCTCGGCGAGCTGCGTACGGCGATGGGCACGGTGGAGGAACTGCGCCGGCGCGGCCCGGACATCGCCTGACGGCCTGTCGGCCCTGGGGGGGGGGGGGGGGGGTGGGGGGGGGGGGGGGGGGGGGGGAGGGGGGGGAGAGGGGAGAAAAGAGAGAAAAAGGGGGAAAGATAAGGCTCGAAG
>NZ_JBTIXF010000053.1:0-47231 GCF_055793945.1 Plantactinospora sp. A48
CCGCCGGGCCCGCCCACGACGGGATCAAGCCTGACCGCCCAGAGTGGGCGGGCCCGGCGGAACCCCAACCCCCGGGCGGAACCCCAACCCCCGGGCGGAACCCCAACCCCCGAGCGGGAAGGCGAAACGAGAGCTACTTCTTACCGCCCTTGCCGTCCCCCGTGTCAGAGGTGGACAGCGCGGCGATGAAGGCCTCCTGCGGCACCTCCACCCGGCCGACCATCTTCATCCGCTTCTTGCCTTCCTTCTGCTTCTCCAGCAGTTTGCGCTTGCGGGAGATGTCACCGCCGTAGCACTTGGCCAGCACGTCCTTGCGGATGGCCCGGATGGTCTCCCGGGCGATCACCCGGTTCCCGATCGCCGCCTGGATCGGCACCTCGAACTGCTGCCGCGGGATGAGCGCGCGGAGCTTCGCGGCGATGTTCGTGCCGTACGCGTACGCCTTGTCCTTGTGGACGATGGCACTGAACGCGTCCACCGGCTCGCCGTGCAGCAGGATGTCCACCTTGACCAACTCCGACGCCTGCTCGCCCGAGGGTTCGTAGTCGAGGCTGGCGTAGCCCTTGGTACGGCTCTTGAGCTGGTCGAAGAAGTCGAAGATGATCTCGGCGAGCGGCAGCGTGTACCGCAACTCGACCCGGTCGGCGGACAGGTAGTCCATCCCGAGCAGCGAGCCGCGGCGGCCCTGGCAGAGTTCCATGACCGCGCCCACGTAGTCGTTCGGGGTCAGCACGGTGGCCCGGACCACCGGCTCGTACACCTCGGCGATCTTGCCGTTGGGGTACTCGCTGGGATTGGTGACCGTGACCTCCGTACCGTCATCCTGCACGGCCCGGTAGACCACGTTCGGTGACGTGGAGATCAGGTCGAGGCCGAACTCGCGTTCCAGCCGCTCCCGGATGATCTCCAGGTGCAGCAGTCCGAGGAAGCCACACCGGAAGCCGAACCCGAGCGCTCCCGACGTCTCCGGCTCGTAGCTGAGCGCCGCGTCGTTGAGTTTGAGCTTGTCCAGCGCTTCCCGCAGGGCCGGGTAGTCGGAGCCGTCGATCGGGTAGAGGCCCGAGTAGACCATCGGTTTGGGGTCCTTGTAGCCGCCGAGCGCCTCGCTCGCCGGCCGCGAGTTGATGGTGACGGTGTCACCGACCCGGGACTGCCGGACGTCCTTCACCCCGGTGATCAGGTAGCCGACCTCACCCACGCCCAGCGCGTCGGCCTTCTGCATCTCGGGCGAGATGACGCCGATCTCCAGCAGTTCGTGCACGGCGCCGGTGGACATCATCTTGATCCGGTCCCGCGCCTCGATCCGGCCGTCGATCACCCGGACGTACGTCACCACGCCGCGGTACACGTCGTACACCGAGTCGAAGATCATGGCCCGGGCGGGCGCCGTGGTGTCCCCGACCGGCGGCTGGAACTGCCGGACGATCTCGTCGAGCAGGTACGGCACGCCCTCACCGGTCTTGCCGGAGACCCGGATGCAGTCGCTCGGCTCGCAGCCGATCAGGTGCGCCAACTCCTCGGCGAACTTGTCGGGTTGGGCCGCCGGCAGATCGATCTTGTTGAGTACCGGGATGACGTGCAGGTCGTTCTCGAGGGCCAGGTAGAGGTTGGCGAGCGTCTGGGCCTCGATCCCCTGCGCCGCGTCGACCAGCAGCACCGCACCCTCGCAGGCCGCCAGCGACCGGGACACCTCGTAGGTGAAGTCGACGTGGCCGGGGGTGTCGATCATGTTGAGGACGGCCGCTTCGCCCCGCCGGTCCCCTTCGCGGATGGTCCACGGCATCCGGACCGCCTGGCTCTTGATCGTGATGCCGCGCTCGCGTTCGATGTCCATCCGGTCGAGGTACTGGGCGCGCATCTGCCGCGGGTCGACCACGCCGGTGAGCTGCAACATCCGGTCGGCCAGCGTCGACTTGCCGTGGTCGATGTGGGCGATGATGCAGAAGTTCCGGATGGCACCGGCGGCGGTGGCACCGGGGGCGTACGCGCCGGGATCGAGCGTCGGTGACACAGACGGTCCGTTCTGTTCGGCTGATGGGTGCGGTCTTCTCAGGGCCCCTCCATGCTCCCACGCCGTTGGCACTGATTACTCCAGCGGTGGCTCCAGGAACAGATCCGCCAGCCGGGGAAGCCGAGCGCGCACCTGGTCGGGGTCGTCGAAGTCCCAGAAATCGGCCACGTCCGGGCGAACCACCGGCTGCTCCGGCGGCGGCAGCTCGGTGGCGGTGGCCCGCCGGTGTGCCTCGCGGGCGACATCGAGCATCTCCGGCGACCAGAACTCCTCCCCGCTGACCGCCGCCTGCCGCACGGCCGGCAGGTCGGCCAGCGAGTCCGGCTCGGCCACCGCGCGGGCGAAGACCTGCCGCCCCTGCGCCAGCAGCCAGCCCCGGAAGGAGTCGAAGTCGTCGTGCGAACACCCGCCGTTGATCAGGTACGCCGCGCCCCACAGGTCGGCCTTCTGCGAGGCCGCCAGCACCCGGTCGAGGTGCCGACCCCATCCGACGATCTCCGTCACGTCCCGCTCGGCCAGCCGCGCGGTGGCCCGTACCGCGATGGCGCCGGCCTGCCCGTCGTCGCCCGCGCGGGCCCCGTCGATCAACGCCCAGAAGTCGTCGGTCCTCATGGCGGCAGTCTGCCACCAGCGACCGACACCGGATCGGCGCGCTACCGCCGGCGATTGACGGCGGATCGGCGCGCTACCGCCGGCGCCGGACAGCGGATCGGCGCGCTACTGCCGGCGCCGGACAGCGATCGGCGTGCCAGGCTGGGCGGGTGACCCGAGCAGAGCAGTCGCCCGGCGCGGAGCCGACGGCGCCCGTCGATCCCACGCCCCGGCGCTGGGCGGACCTGCCGGCCGAGCTGCGGGCCGGCGTCGCGGACCGGCTGGGCGCCCCGATCCGCGCCGCGCGCCCGGCCACCGGCGGCTTCACCGGGGGTGTCGCCACCGTCCTGGAGACCGAGGCGGGCGAGCTGGTGTTCGTCAAGGCCAGCCGCGCGGACCGGCCGGCGGCCGGCACGTACCACCGGGAGGCGGCGATCACCGCGGCGCTGCCGGCCGGCGTCCCGGCGCCGCGCCCGCGGTGGACCGCCAGCATCGCCGGGTACGTCCTGCTCTGCCTGGACGGCATCGACGGTGCACCGCCGGTCTCGCCGTGGCGGCCGGCCGACCTCACCGCCACCCTCGACGGGTACGCCCGCGGCGCGGCCGCGTTGGCCACGCCACCGCCCGAGCTGACCGCCGTCGGCCTGCCGTGGCTGGCGCACCTGGCCCGGACCGATCTGGGCTGGTGGCGGGAGGTCGCCGAGGGTCGTGAACCGGTGCCGCCGGTGCCGGCGCCGGCCCGGGCCCGGATACCCGAGCTGGCCGCCCTGGAGAGGCTGCTGCCCGGGTACGCCGAGACGGACGTCACAGTGATCCATGGTGATCTGCGGGCCGACAACGTCCTGCTGGACCGGACCGGCGCGGTCTGGTTCTGCGACTGGACCTGGGCCTGTCACGGGCCGGCCTGGTTCGACCTGGTCGGCCTGCTGATCGGGGCGTACGCCGACGGGCTGCCCACCGACGACCTCCTGGCGACGCATCCGGCCAGCCGATCGGCGCCGCCCCGCGCGGTGGACGCCGCCCTCGCCGCCCTGTCCGGCTACCTGCTCACCGGCGCCGATCCGGGCACCGGTGCCCCGCCGCGGCTGCGCGCCCACCGGCTGTCGACCGGTACGACGGCGCTGACCTGGCTGCTCGACCGGCGGGGCTGGCGCTGAGGTGGTTTTGGCCCCTCCCCGCCCACCTGGTAACCTGGCTCTTCGCGCGTGGAGACGAGACATCGCCGGCGCGGCGATGGCCTCCGGCGCATCGTAAGCAGACCAAATCGAGCAACCAGGACGAGGCTGTCGCGTGGCGAACATCAAGTCCCAGATCAAGCGCAACCGGCAGAACGAGAAGCGCCGGATGCGGAACAAGTCGGTCAAGTCGTCGCTGAAGACCGCCATCCGGAAGTTCCACGAGGCGAGTGAGTCGGGCGACACCGCCAAGGCAACCGAGCTGATGCGGTCGGCTGCCCGGCAGCTGGACAAGGCCGTCAGCAAGGGCGTGATCCACGCCAACCAGGCGGCCAACCGCAAGTCGTCCATCGCCAAGCGCCTGGACAAGCTCTCCGCCTGACGGACAGCGCACCGACCACCCCCGATCGCCAGCCGGCGGCGGGGGTGCTTGTCGTACCGACCTCGCTGCCTGCCGTGGGTCAGCCGTAGCGCCGGCCGCCCCGCCGGGTCCGTTGCCCGGTCCGGCCGATGACCAGACCGTCCCGCCACCGGGTACTTCCGCGCCGCTGGTACGTCTCCGCCGGTCGTTCGTTCCGGCCTGCCGCACGGCCGGCTGTCGGGTCCGGGCCGGCGTCCCGGCCAGGGTCCGGTGCCATCGGCGGCGGACCCAATGCCCGGGTGGCCACCGGGGCGTCCGGCGAGCGGGCGGGCAGCGCGAGGGGAACGGACGCCCGGCCCACCGCCGGGGTCAACTGCCGGCGGAACCGCTCCCGTTCCCGCTCCGGCACCTTCGCGGCGGAGCGCAGCACCGCGGAGGCGACCTCGTCGTTCACCTTCACCATGAGGGCCACGGCGAGGGGCAGCAGCAGGATCATCCACCAGCTGACGAGTTCGGCGAGGGCGAGCAGCAGTGCGAGGATGACCGACCCTTCGAAGAAGGCGAAGCAGAGCAACCCGCCGGGGTTGACGTGCCGCAGCCCCAGCACCCGCGAGTAGAGCGGTCGGGTCCGCTCCTCCGCCCTGGACAGCGCCAGGCCCGTCCCGCCCGGCTGCTGCCACGGCAGGCTCTCGTCCTCGACACCCCTCATCGTCCCGCGCCTCCCCGCCGACCGCCGCCGGTGGTCGCTCCCGTGCGGGTGCCGCCGCCGTCGCCACCCGCGCGGCTGGCGCCACCCGCACCGCTGGGTCCACCTGCGCTGTTCCGGGCGCCGGCGACGGCGAACACCGCCCGTTCCAGGGCGTATCCCCGATCGTCCGCTCCGCCCTTCACGGCCGCGTTGCACTCCGCCGCCGCGTGCATGGCGCTCGCCAGGCCCTCGGCGGTCCAGCCCCGGCCCTGCCGCTGGGCCCGCTCGATCTTCCAGGCCGGCATGCCGAGGCCACTGGCCAGCTGGTACGGGCTGCCCCGACCAGCCGAGGCGACCCGGGCGACCGTGCGGATCCCGTCCGCGATGGCGTCGGCGATGGGCACCGGATCGACGCCGACGTGCAGCGCCCAACGCAGCGCCTCCAACGCGCCCGGTACGTCCCCCACCATCGCCGCGTCGGCCACGGTGAATCCGGTGACCTCGGCCCGCCCCCGGTAGTAGCGCGCCACCGTGCCGGGGTCGATCCTGCCGTCGGTGTCCGCGACGAGTTGCGAGCAGGCCGAAGCCAGCTCCCGCAGGTCGTTGCCGACCGCCGCGAGCAGTGCCTCGGCGGCCTCCTCCGGGCAGCGGCCACCCGCGCGCTGGATCTCCGCCCGGACGAAGGCAACCCGGTCGCGGTGCCCCTTGAGCCGACCGGCCGGTACGACCGTGGCGCCGGCCGCCTTGAGACCGTCGGCGAACGCCTTGCCCTTGGCGCCGCCCAGGTGGGTCACCACCAGGTGGACCTCCGGATCGGGATTGCCCGCGTACGCCAGCAGCGCGCTGACCAGGTCCTTGCGGGCGTCCTGACCGGAGCGCAGCACCAGCACGCGGCGACCGCCGAACAGAGACGGGCTGAGCATCTCGGCGATCTCGCCCGGGGTGAGGGATCCGGCCGCGTACTCCCGGACGTCGGCGCCGGGATCGATGCGGCGGGCCGACGCGACGGCCTCCTCCACGGCGCGGGCGGCGAGCAGTTCCTCGTCGCCGAGGACGAGCAGCACGGGGGGGAGTTCGGTGCCGGTCATCGCGTCATACTCGCACGCGGTACCGGCGTGTCGTGCCTGGTCAGTTCATTGTCAGTGGCCATCCCCGCAGTCAGCGCAAATACCGGCATTTTTCTTTAATCACCCTTATCTCTTCTTCTCTCCGGCCGGCCAGCCCCGGGCCGTCACCGCCGGCCGGGCCGCCCGTACGGACACCGCCAGGTCGCCGTCGAGGTCGGTCCGCAGCACCCGGGCACCCCGCTGACTCAACCGGCTCAGCACACCCGGGTTGGGATGACCGTAGTCGTTGTCCGCGCCGACCGAGACCAGTGCCACCGCCGGACCGACCCGGTCCAGGAATTCCGGTTCCTGGTACGGCGAACCGTGGTGGGCCACCTTGAGCACGTCGGCGCGCAGGTCGGCGGGGGTCGAGCCGCCGAGCAGCAGCCGCTGCTCCTCGGCCTCCGCGTCACCGGGCAGCAGCAGCCGCAACCCACCGGTCTGGACGAGCAGGACCAGCGAGTTGTTGTTCGGATCGGACCGGGTGCCGCGCAGTGGCGGCGCCGGGCCGGCAACCGACAGTCGCACGCCGCCGACCAGCAGTTCGGTACCCGGCAGCGCCGTCCGCGGCGACAGCCCGGCCGCCGCCGCACCACCGACGACCAGCCGGTCACCGGTCACCGGCTCGGCCCACCCGGGCACCAGCACCGCGCCGACGCGGCGACCCCGGAAGACCCCCGCGACGCCCCCGACATGGTCGAGATGGAAGTGGCTGAAGACCAGCAGCGGCACCTCGCGGACGGCCAACCGCCGGAGGCAGCGGTCGACGGCCACCGGCTCGGGTCCGGCATCCACCACGATCGCCCGGCCCGGGGCGACCGACAGGACCAGCGCGTCGCCCTGACCCACCGCGCAGGCGACCACCAGCCAGCCGGGTGGGGGCCAGCCGGTCGCCACGATCCGGACCGGCAGCGCGCCCAGCAGCGCCGCGACCGCGACCACCGCGACCAGCCGGCGGACCACCGCCCGGCGTGCCGCGACGAGCAGTGCCACGGTCGCCACCGCCAGCAGCAGCGCTCCGGGCATGCCACCCGGCCAGGGCAGGGTGCCGGCCGGCAACTGGGCGCCGAGCCGGGCGACCAGCACCAGCCAACGGGCCGGCCAGCTCGCCAACCAGGCGGCGAACTCGGCGGCGGGAAACCACACCGGGGACAGCACCGCCGCCGCCACGCCCAGCACCGTGGCCGGGGCGATGGCCGGCACCACCAGCAGATTCGCCGGAACGGCCACCAGGCTCACCGTGCCGGACAGCCCGGCGATGACCGGCGAGCAGGCCAGCTGGGCCGCCGCCGGCACCGCGACCGCCTCGGCGAGACCCGCCGGCACGCCCCGGCGGAGCAGCCCGGCCCGCCAGGTCGGGGCGAGCAGCAACAGGCCCGCCGTGGCCAGGGTGGACAGCGCGAAGCCGGGGTCACCGGCGAGGTCGGGGTCGAACAGCACCAACGCCGTGACCGCCGCCGCCAGGGCCGGTACCGCCGCCCGGGGCCGTCCGCCGGCCAGCGCGAGCAGTGCGACGGTGCCCATCGCGGCGGCGCGCAGCACGCTGGGTGACGGTCGTACCAGGATCACGAACCCGACAAGCGCGAGCCCGCAGAGTGCGGCCGCCAGCCGGGGACCAGCCCGCGCCCAGCGGGCAGCCCCGAGCACGAGCCCCAGCACGATGGCCACGTTGCTGCCGGAAACGGCGTTCAGGTGCGTCATCCCGGTGGCCCGGAAGTCCTCGGTCACCGAATCCGGCAGCCGGCTCGTATCCCCCACGACCAGTCCCGGCAGCAACCCGCCGGCTTCGTCCGGCAACGGCGCGCAGGCGGCCTGCAGGCCGGCCCGGAGCCGACCGGCGGCCCGCTGCGGCCATGACGGTGGCCCGAGCAGCGTCGGCGGCTGGTTGGTGGAGAGCACGGCGGCGGTCAGGTCACCGCCGCGCGGGGCGAGCAGTCGGCCCACCACCAGCGCCCGTTGGCCCGGCAGCACCTGCCGCCAGCCCGGATCGGCACCCAGCAGGACGATCCGGACCGGGGCAGCCACCCGGCCCGCGTCAGCCCGGTCGGGCCGCAGCCAGCGCAGGCGGGCGGACACCAGGTAGCTGCCCGGCCGGCCCGCCGCCCCGGGCAGCGGTCGCGGATCGTCCCGGATGGTCACCTCGGCGGTCGCCCGTTCCCCGGACCGGACCGGGTCGGCCAGGGCCGGCGCGTCCCGAACCGCGAGCCGGGCGGCGGTCCCGGCCGCCCCGGAGGCCACCCCGAGCAGCACCGCGATCGTGATCAAGCGACGGGACGCAACCGCCGGACCGGACCCGGCGGGACGGCGAGTACCGGCGAGCAACAACCGGCCGGGGCGGCGCGGGCCAACGAGTGACAGGCCGGCGGGACGGCGGAGGCCGACGAGCAACAGGCCGGCGGCCGGGACCCCGCCGGCGACGGCGAGGGCGACCGGTGCCGAGCAGTGCAGCGCGACAAACGTCGCGACCCAGGTGCCCACGGCGGTCCCCGCGAGACGGAGGTCCGGGGGCGACCGGTCCGGCCCGGTGGCGCTCACACCGTCACCAGGTCCTTCAGGTCCTCGTAGCGGGACTCCCCGATGCCGTCGACCTGGCGCAGGTCGCTGACCGAGCGGAACGGGGTCTGCTGCCGGTGCTCGATGATGTGCTGCGCCAGCACCGGCCCCACGCCCGGCAGCGCGTCGAGTTGGGCCAGGGTGGCCGTGTTCAGGTTGACCTTTCCGGCCGGGCCGGCCGGGTCCGCCGCGCCCGGCGCACCGGGCACGGGTTGACCCGCGACGGCGGGTGGCGGTGTCACGCCCACCGCCACGAGTTCGCCGTCGGTCAACCGGCGGGCCGGATTGAGCAGCGCCACGTCCACCCCGGGCAGTGCGCCACCGGCCGCCTCGATCGCGTCCGCCAACCGGGCGCCGGCCGGCAACCGGACGAGCCCCGGGCGTCGTACCCGGCCGGCGACCGCGACCACCACCTCCGTTCCACCGCCGGTGGGCCCGGTGCCCGGAGTGTCCCCGCCGGATGCCGGTCCGGTGTCCGACGCCGCGACCGGCGCCGTCGGTGCGGCGACGGACCGGACCGGTACGGGATCGACCGAGGGTCGCGCCCGCCAGGCCCACAGCCCCGCGCCCAGCGCGACGAGCGCGGCCACCACCGCCAACGCCCGGACGCCCCGGCGACCCGGGTCGAACACCGAGCCACCGAGCCGGCCGGTGAGCGGGGCGGGATTCGCCACCCCGGTGGCGGGAACCGGCTCGTCCTCGTCGGCATCCCGATCACCCGGACCGTCCTCGGGGGGCCAGTCACGCACCGGATCAACACCGGGCACCGGGGCGACGCCGCCGGCTCGGGCCGGATCGCGGTGTCGGTCACCGCCGCCGGCCCGGGGCCACTCGGGCGAGGTGGGCGCGACGGGCCACAGTGGACCGAACGGGTCGGCGGCGCGTGTCGGTCCACCGCGTCCCGGCACACCGGGCGGTGGCGGCCCGGCAGGCGGGTCGGCCGGTTCCGATACCACCGGGTGCGGGAGGATCAGCCCGAGCCGCCGCCGCACCCTCGTTTCGTCGTCGGACACGAAACGGACGCTAGGCGCTCGCCGGTCGGTCCGGGCCGGTCGCGACGAGGGCTGTGGACAACCGGGCGCCCTGTGGAAAACACCCTGATCTTGTGCTCGTGTGCTATGCCGACATTCCCCGGGCGGCGGAACAGATGTCGGTCACCAGCACGATCCGAAACGGCTGGCCGGAGGTGCGACCCGGCTCTCCTCAGCCGCGACGGTGCACGACGACGCAGGCCAGGCCCGGTCCGACGTGCGCCGCGACGACGGCGCCGGCCTCGGTGACGTACCGGTCGCACAGCTGGTCGCCCAACCGCTCGGTCAGGGCGGCGAGCAGGTCCGCCGCCCGCTCGGGTGCGGCCACGTGATGCACGGCCACGTCCACCGGGCCATCGGCCGCGGCCTGCACCGCCAACTCCACCAGCCGGGCCAGCGCCCGGCTGGTGGTCCGCACCCGGTCCCGCAACGCCAGCGCGCCGTCGGCCACGTACAGGATGGGCTTGACCGCGAGCGCGGTGCCGAGCAGCGCGGACGCCGCGTTGATCCGGCCACCCCGGCGCAGGAACTCCAGCGTGTCGACGTAGAAGAGGGTCGTCGTCCGGTCGGCGGCGGTGACGGCGGCCTGCCGGACCGCCGCGACATCGCCGCCCCGGTCGGCGGTGGCGCCCGCGGCCAGGGCGGGAAAGCCGAGACCCATTCCGGCGGACCGGGCATCCACCACGGTGACCCGGTCCCCGAACTCGTCGGCGGCCAGGGTCGCCGCCTCGACGGTGCCGGAGAGCTTGGCGGACAGGTGAACCGACACCACCCCGTCGGCGCCGCCGTCGAGCAGCCGCCGGTACGTGTCCGCCAGTTCACCGGGCGCGGGCCGGGACGTGGTGACCGTCACCCGGCGCTCGCCCAGGGCCCGGGCCACGTCCGCGGGCGACACCTCGGTGCCCTCCCGCCCCTCGTCACCGTTGACGACCACGGTCAGCGGCACCACTGTCAGCCGGTGCGACAGTTCGGCCGGCAGGTACGCGGTGGAATCGGTGACGACCGCGACACGCATCCCGGAACCGTATCGGATCAACGCCGGCCATGCCCATCACCGGGAGGATCGGCGCGGGTCAGCCGGTGGACGGCACCGGCCGTGGCTCGAGCGGGCCGAGGTTGTGCGCCCGCAGCGTCCAGCCGCGGATCGCGTCGTGCCGCAACTCGGTCCAGTGGCAGTTGCGCAGGCTGCCCAGCGACCGCAGCACCCCCGGCCCCCAGCCGAGGATCTGGCCGCAGCCCTGCCGGGCGGCCCCGCCGTGGGTCGCCACCACGATCGTGCCACCCGGCGTGGCGTCGGCCACTTCCTGGAGGGCGGCGCCGACCCGTTTGCCCAGGTCGTCGGTGATCTCGACCCCGCAACCCGGATCCGGGTCACCGGACCGCCAGGCGGCGTACTCGGTGGGGAACCGCTCGGCCACCTCGCCGAGGGTGAGTCCCTGCCAGCGGCCGAAGTGGCGTTCCCGAAGCCTCGGGTCGGTGTGGACGGGCAGCCCGGTCAGGGCCGCGAGCGCGTCCGCGGTGTCCCGGGCCCGGCGCAGGTCGCTGGCCACGATGACGTCCGGGCGCAGCGCGGCCAGCAGCGGCGCCGCCGCCCGGGCCTGCTCCCGGCCCAACTCGTTCAGGACCACGTCGGTCTGTCCCTGGACCCGGTTGCCGGCGTTCCAATCCGTGTTGCCGTGCCGCCAGAGGAGCAGCCGGGTCATTCTCCCCGACCCGCCGGGGTGGCCTCGGCATCGACAAGGTCCCGGTCGACGAACGGGACGGTCGGGCAGTCCTTCCACAGCCGGTCCAGCGCGTAGAACTCGCGCTCCTCGGTGTGCTGGACGTGGATCACCACGTCGACGTAGTCCAACAGGACCCACCGGCCGGCCCGCTCGCCCTCGCGCCGCACCGGCTTCGCCTTGTCGGGCAGGTTGACCAGGGCTTCCTCGATGGCATCGACGATCGCGCCGACCTGCCGCTCGTTCGGGGCAGAGGCGATCATGAAAGCGTCGGTGATGGCCAGCCGGTCACCGACGTCGATGATGACGATGTCCTGTGCCTTCTTGTCGGCGGCGGCCTGCGCGGCCGCCATGGCCAGCTCTTGGGCGCGCTCGGGAACTGCCACCATTCTCCTTCGATCTGACGTACGAGGCTTCAAGCCTCTCACACGGCGACGGTGGATGCCTTCCCGAATTCGTCCGTTTGCTGCCCCGCCGTTCGCTATGGCCGCTGATAGAGGTGCCGCTTGGCGATGTACTGCACCACACCCTCGGGCACCAGGTACCAGATCGGCTTGCCCGCGGCGACCCGGGCGCGGCAGTCGGTCGAGGAGATGGCCATGGCCGGCACCTGGACCAGGCTGATCGCGTCATCCGGCAGGTGCGCGGCGGACAGCTCGAAGCCCGGCCGGGTCACCCCGATGAAGTGCGCCAGCTCGAACATCCGCTCGGCGTCCTTCCAGGAGAGGATCTTCTCCAGGGCGTCCGCGCCGGTGATGAAGAACAACTGTGCCTTGTGGCCGTACTCGACCCGGATGTCCTGCAGCGTGTCGACCGTGTAGGTGGGACCCTTGCGGTCGATGTCCACCCGGCTGACGTGGAAGCCCGGGTTGGAGGCGGTGGCGATGACCGTCATCAGGTAGCGGTCCTCGGCCGGGGTGACCCGCGCGTCCGCCTTCTGCCACGGTTGTCCGGTGGGCACGAAGACGACCTCGTCCAGCCCGAACCTGTCGGCCACCTCGCTCGCGGCCACCAGGTGGCCGTTGTGGATCGGATCGAAGGTCCCGCCCATGATCCCGACCCGCCGGATGTCCTCCTCCACACTGTGATCGTATGCCGGGTTCCCAACGGATTTTCCGCGACCCGTACCCCCGCCGGAACCCGCCGGTCAGCGGGCCGCCAGGGCCCGCCGGAGGTCGTCGTCGGCGTCGACCACCGCGCGCCGGACCCCGGGCGGCAGGTCGTCCCGGGCCAGCAGGGCCGCGGCCAGTTCCCGGGTCCGCGGCGCCACGGCGTACCGGGGGAAGGCCGCCGTCGCGATCATCTCCGCCACCCAGGGGGTACGCATCGACGTCATCGCCGGCAACTCGGCGAAGTACCGCTCGACGTAGGGCTCGACCAGTGCGACCTGCTCGGGCTGCCAGAAGCCGGTGGCGGTGTGTTGCAGGATCCGGTTGGACGCCGTGGTGTCCTCGGCGATCAGCCGCCACGCGCGGTCCTTGGCCGCCACGTCGGGCAGCGCCGCCCGGCAGTACGCCGCCCGCTGCTCACCGCTCGCGGTCCGGTCGCCGGTCAGCTCCGCGTCGATCCGCGCCTCGTCGGCGGCGCCCAGCACCGCCAGCCGGTCCAGCAGCTCCCAGCGCAGGTCGGCGTCCAGTGAGAGACCCTCGGGCAGCCCGTCGCCGGCCAGCCAGCCGGACAGCAGACCGATGTCGGCGGTTGCCCAGACCAGGCCGTGCGCGGCGGCGAGCTGGATGGATCCGCCGGCCTTCGCCGCCGCGAGAGCCCGGGACCAGGCATCGGCCACCTCGTCCAGGGCCCGGCGCCGGGCCGGGACCGGAAGATACCTGTCGAACAGCGGACGGCTCAGCCGGAACACGCCCTCCAGCAGCACCACCTCGGTCTCGACCGGCAGGGCCGCCGAGAACAGCGGCACCAGATCGGTGACCGGCCGCTCGGCGTCGCGGACCACGTCCAGCGTGGCGGACCAGAGCAGCGCCCGGGCCAGCGGGTCCGCGACCGTCGACAACACCTCCGGTACGGCGTCCGCCGAGGCGGCGTCGAGGCGTACCTTCGCGAAGGTCAGGTCACCGTCGTTGGGCAGCAGCAACCGGGCCGCCGGCGCACCGGCCAGCTCCGCCACCACGGTACGACCGGCCGTGGCGGCCGGGTCGAGGTCCAGCTCGACCCGGCGGCGCAGCCGGGTCCCCCCGTCGACGGTGTCGTACAGGCCCAGCCCGATCCGGTGCGGGCGCGGCGCCGGGTCGCCGGACGGCGGGACCCGCACCACCGCGACCTCGGCGTACCGGCCGTCGGCGGTCAGCTCGGTCTCGACCCGCAGGGTGTCCACACCGGCCCGACGCAGCCAGGCCTCAGCCCAGTCCGCGAGGTCGCGACCGCTTGCGGTGCCGAGGGCGGCGAGCAGGTCGGCCAGGGTCGCGTTGCCGAACCGGTGCGTCGCGAAGTGCTCCCGCAGGCCGGCCAGGAACACGTCGTCGCCCAACCAGGCGACGAGTTGGCGCAGCGCCGAGGCGCCCTTGGCGTACGAGATGCCGTCGAAGTTCACCAGCGCCTGCGCGCCGTCGAGCACCTCGGACGGCGCCACCGGATGGGTGGAGGGGCGCTGGTCGGCGGAATACCCCCAGTTCTTGCGGACCATCGCGAACTTGGCCCAGGCCCGGTCGAACCGGGTGGCGTCGGCGGTGACCCGGGTGCCCAGGTACTCGGCGAACGACTCGTTCAGCCACAGGTCGTCCCACCAGCGCATGGTGACGAGGTCACCGAACCACATGTGCGCCATCTCGTGCGCGATGGTGGTGGCCCGCAACTCCCGGTCGCTGTCGGTGACGGCCGACCGGAAGACGTACTCGTCGCGCAGGACGACCAGGCCCGGGTTCTCCATCGCGCCCTCGTTGAAGCCGGGCGCGAAGATCTGGTCGTACTTGCCGAACGGGTAGCGCACCCCGAACAGCCGGTGGAACTCGTCGAAACACCGTTTGGTGATCGCGAAGATCTCCTCGGCGTCCGCGTCCAGGTGCCGGGCCAGCGAACGCCGGCAGTACAGACCCAGCGGGATGCCGTCGTGCTCGTCGCGGATGACGTGGTACGGGCCGCCGATCAGCGAGACGAAGTAGGTGGCCAGCGGTTCGGTGCGGGCGAACTCCCAGCGGCCCGGCTCCGGCCGCGCCACCAGGGCACCGTTGCCGGCCACCACCCAGTCCTGCGGGGCGGTGACCCGCAGCGTGACCGGCGCCTTCAGATCCGGTTGGTCGAAGGCCGCGAAGATCCCCTGCGCGTTGTCCAGGAAGGACGTCGCGTGCAGGTACGTGCCGTCGTCCGCCGGGTCCGTCGCGCGGTGCAGCCCCTCACCCGTGTTCGTGTACGCCATCGTCGCGGCCACGGTGAGGGTGTTGTCCGCGGCCAGCCCGGTCAGCGGGAACCGGTTCCCGGTCAACGCGGCCGGATCCAGGTCGGCGCCGTTGAGGCGTACCTCGTGCAGTTCGACCGGCCTGACCTCGACGAAGGTCTCCGTTCCCGGCGCGGCTCGGAACCGGATCGTGGCGACGGACCGGAAGGTGTCCGCCGGCCCGGTCAGGTCGAGGTCGATGTCGTACGAGTCGACGGACAGCGCCGCGGCGCGCTGGGCCGCTTCAACACGGGTCAGGCTCGGCATCCGCCTATCCTGCACGATGGAGACATCGGTTCCCAGCCGGAGCCGATCGCGTGATGGAGGCAGCCACATGCCGCAGCACCCCAAGGGCGACTTCGACCTGTCCCGCGCCGTCTGGCAGCGGGCCGACGGCGATCCGTCGGAGGAGGCGGTCGAGGTGGCCTTCGTCGACGATCTCATCGGGATGCGCAACTCGGCCGACCCGGACGGTCCGGTGCTGGTCTTCACGCAGGCCGAATGGGACGCCTTCGTCGCCGGCGCCCAGGACGGCGAGTTCGACCTGGAGTGAGCGCCGCGCGTTCCCCGCGAACGGTTCGCGCTGGTACCGTATGGGTGTGCGGATGACCACCACCGGTCTGTGGCGGGCGCCCTAGACGGGCGGCCCGCACTTCCGCGTACCCGTGTCGAAACGGCCGCCCGAGCATCGGGCGGCCGTTTCGCACATCCACCACCCGGTGCCGGTCGGCCCTCGTACCCCGAGGAGCCCACGATGACCGTGACCACCGCCCCGACCACCCGACTGCGTCGGATCACCGGCCTCACCCCGAGCGGCCACCTGCACATCGGCAACCTGATCGGCGCGATGGCACCGATCGTCGCCGGTCAGCACGATCACGAGACGGTGGTCTTCCTGGCCGACCTGCACGCGATGACCACCCGGCACGATCCGGCGGCCGTCCGGGCGAACACGCTGGAACAGGCGACGCTGCTGCTCGCCGCCGGGGTCGACCCGGATGTCACGCTGTGCTATCCGCAGTCCCAGGTGCCGGCGCACACCGAACTGCACTACCTGCTGGAGTGCACCACCGGGGTCGGCGAGGCCCAGCGCATGATCCAGTACAAGGAGAAGTCCGCCCGGCAGCGGCACGTCCGACTCAGCCTGCTCACCTACCCGGTGCTGATGGCCGCCGACATCCTGCTGCACCAGGTCCGCGAGGTGCCGGTCGGCGAGGACCAGACCCAGCACGTGGAGTTGGCCCGGGACGTCGCGCTGCGGTTCAACAGCCGGTACGGCGAGACGTTCACGGTTCCCGTGGCGGTGCGTCCGCCGGCCGCGGCCCGGGTGATGGACCTGACCGATCCGACGTCGAAGATGAGCAAGACGGCCGAGTCGGGCGCGGGCACACTGTTCCTGCTCGACCCGCCGGACACGCTCCGCCGCAAGATCATGCGGGCGGTCACCGACTCCGGGAGCACGGTGGACTACGACCGGGTCGAACGGCCGGGGGTGGCCAACCTGCTGGAGATCCTGTCGGCCTGCGTGGGCCGGCCACCCGCCACCCTGGCCGGGGAGTTCGACTCGTACGGCCGACTCAAGGCCGCGGTGGCGGACGCGGTGCTGGCCGTGGTGGAGCCGATCCAGGCGCGGTACGCCGAACTGGCGAGCGACCCGGAGCACGTCCGAGGTCTGCTGCGAACCGGCGCCGAACGAGCCCGCTCCGCAACCGCCAACACCATCCAAACAGCCCGCTCCGCCATCGGCCTACTCGACTAACCCCCTCCCCCGCCCCTTTCCCTCCCCCCTCCCCTCCGCCCCCCGCCTCCCGCCCCTTCCCCGTTGATCATGAAGTTAGCGGCGTTTTTGATCTCCAAAACGTCCGTCAACCTCATGATCAACGGGGAAGGGCGGGGCGAACGGGGTGGGGAGGGGGGTTTTGGTGGGAGGGGGCGGGGGCGGTTGTGGGGCGGGGGCGGGGGTATCGCTTGGACTGGCGGAGTTCGGGGTTTATAGTCCACGTGGAGTATTTGATGAGAACTAATCCACCCCGACCCCTGACCCCGCTCGCGCTCGCGGTCCTCGAACTGCTGCACGAGCGGGCCATGCACCCGTACGAGATGCACCAGATCATCCGGGACCGCCACACCGACCAGGTGATCAAGGTGCGCGCCGGGTCGCTCTACCACACGGTGGAGCGGCTGCACCGGAACGAGCTGGTCGAACCGGTCGAGACCGGCCGGGCGGGACGTCGACCGGAGCGCACGGTATACGCCCTCACCGACATCGGCCGGGACGAGTTCCACGCGAACCTGCGGGATCTCGTCCGCCACCCGGTGCCGGAGTTCCCGGCCTTCGGCGCGGCGGTGCAGATGCTCCACAAGCTCGACCCCGACGAGGCGGTCGAACTGCTGGCCAAGCGGGCGGTGGCACTGGAGTCCCACATCGCCTCCCGGCAGCAGACGCTGGAATCGCTGGCCACCCGGCACGAACCCCGGATCCACCTGATCGAGATCGAGTACGCCCAGACGCTCACCCGGGCCGAACTCGACTGGATCCGCCGGCTCATCGGCGAGATCCGTACCGGCTCCCTCCCCTGGGCGCCCGACGGCATCGGCATCCAGGGAGCATCCCAGCTCACCGGCGCCCAACGGACACCCGACGACACCAACGCCCGCCGGACGACCGACGACACCGGCGCCCGCCGGACGACCGACCACACCGGCGCCCCACGGACGCCCGACCACGAGGAGATCACCTCATGACCGCCCCGGCCGAACAGGCGGACCGGAAGCAGCACAGCCCCTGGCTGGTGCTGTCCGTGCTCTGCCTCGGCTTTTTCATGATCCTGTTGGACACCACGATCGTGAACATCGCGATCCCCGAGATGAGCACCAAGCTGTCCGCCTCGCTCGACCAGATCCTCTGGGTGATCAACTCGTACGTCCTGGTCTACGCGGTGCTGTTGATCACCGCGGGCCGGCTGGGCGACCTGTACGGCCCGAAGCGGCTGTTCATCCTGGGCCTGATCATCTTCACCCTGGCCTCCGCGGCCTGCGGGTTCGCCCGCAACCCGGAGCAGTTGATCATCGCCCGGGTGATCCAGGGCGCAGGTGGCGCACTGCTCACCCCGCAGACCCTGTCGGTGATCACCATGATCTTCCCTGCGGAGAAGCGCGGCGCCGCCTTCGGGCTCTGGGGCGCCGTGGCCGGAATCGCCACGGTCGCCGGCCCGACCCTCGGCGGTTACCTGGTCACCGACTGGGGCTGGGAGTACATCTTCTTCGTCAACGTGCCGATCGGCATCGTCGCCGTGATCCTCGCCTCGATCGTGATGCCGGACATCAAGCTCAACCGGCGACACCGGCTGGACTGGACCGGCACGGTGCTGGCCACGGTCGGACTCTTCCTGGTCACCTACGGGCTCATCGAGGGCGAGCCGCACGACTGGGGCAAGGTATGGGGCCCGGTCACGATCGTCGAGGTCATCGCCACCGGTGCCATCGTGCTGATCGCCTTCATGGTGCAGCAGTACGCCAGCCGTGATCGGGAGCCCCTCGTCCCGTTCGCGATCTTCGCCGACCGTAACTACTCGCTGATGAACTTCGTCAGCGCCGCCATCGCCTTCGGCATGCTCGGGCTGTTCCTGCCGCTGGTCATCTACCTTCAGTCGGTGCTGGGCCTCACCGCGTTGCAGGCCGGTCTCACGACCGCCCCGATGTCGCTGATCTCGATGTTCGTCGCCCCGCTCGCGGGCCGGCTCGCCGACCGGAGCGGCGGCAAGTGGGTGCTGTTCGCCGGGCTCAGTCTCTGGTCGGTCGGCATGGGCCTGGTGGTGTGGCTGGCCCACGTGGACTCCGGTCGTTGGCACATCCTGCCCGGCATCATCGTGGCGGGCTTCGGCCTGGGCATGACGTTCGCGCCGTTGCAGACGATCGCGATGCGCAACGTGGCCCCGCAGATGGCCGGGGCCGCCTCCGGCTTCATCAACACCGCCCGGCAGCTCGGCGCGGTGATCGGTTCGGCCGCGGTCGGCGCATTGCTCCAGGTGCAGCTCGCCGACCAGCTACGCAGCACCGCGCGGGCCAACGCCGGTGCGCTGCCCCCGCAGTTGCGGGACCAGTTCGTCACCGGCTTCAGCAACGCCAGCGGGGGCAGCCTGGAGGTCGGCGCCGGGCAGTCCGGCGTCGCCCTGCCGCCGGGCCTGCCGGAACAGGCGCGGCAGTCGATCGCCGAGGTGGCCGCTCGGACCTTCCACGAGGCGTTCACCAACGCGATGCGGCACAGTCTGGTCCTCCCGCTGGCCGTGCTCGCCGTGGCCGCCCTGTGCTGCGCGTTCGTCTCCAACCGATCGGCCCGATCGGCAGCCGCGACGACACCGCCCCGGGACCGCGTCGACACCCCCGCCTGACCTGAAAGGAAGGGCCCCTTGTTATCGCTTTTCGTATAGCAAGGGGCCCTTCTTAACGGACCGGGACCGCCAGCCCGGAAGCGGCCGGGCCGGTCTGGACGGAAGCCGAGCGGTACCCCTCGCCGCCCGGAGGGCCGGACCTCGCCGGAGGTTTCCCGGGCTGCGACCGGGGGGCTTCAGGTCACGGTCGGAAGGCTTCAGAGTGTGGACGGCTTCGGACCGCGCGGGAGGTTTCAGGCCGCGACCGGGAGGCGCTTGGCGAAGCACACGCGGTACGGATTGTCCACGTGTTCGCCGTAGCCGGGGATGCGGACGTATCCGGCCGAGTTGTAGAGCCGGACCGCGGCCGGCGGGTGGTTACCGGCCGACAACCGCAGCTCCGGGTGGCCGTGCCACAGCGCCAGCTCCTCCAGGGCGGTCAGGAGCTGGCGGGCGAGGCCCTGACCCCGGAAGGCCGGCCGGACGTACATCAGCTTGATCTCCGCGGTCCGCGCGTCGAGCGGCTGGACCGCACCGCAGGCCACGGCGAGCCCGTGCTGGACGCCGACCAGAAACCACATCTCTGGCCCCACCTCGGCGGACTGCGCGTCGAATCCACCATCCGCGTGCCGCGACTCACGCCGCTGCGCCGTCACCAGGGCGGCCAGTTCGGGATCGGTGGCGGAACGGGATTCGATCAGCACCTTTTTACGGTAATGGTCCGTCATTTCTGGCAGGTAACCCGACCATGGCCGCTCCATGGTCGGCACCCGGCGTGACCTTGAACATCCGCGGGTGATCCGCTCGACCGAGGCCGGGCCGGCAGACCACCGGTCGAGGACCACCAGTCACCCGTCACCCGTCGACGGACCGCGACTCCGCGGCAGCGGACCGGTCGGCCTCGGCGGACGAACCGTCACCAACCGAACCATCGACCACCGGACCGTCGGCGGTCGCGCCCTCGATTCCGGCCGGCGAACCCTCGACGACCGCGCCCTCGGCCGATTCCGCGGCCTCGACCTCGTCCTCCGGCCGGCGCCGGCGGGCCTTGCGGGCCGCCAGCCGCTCGGCGGCGGTGGCCCGGGTCGACTTCTCCGCCAACCGCTCGTCGGTGCCACGCACCATCGGTACGAACTCACTCACCTGGGTCGGGTGCCAGTCGAACTCCCGCTCCCCGATCCGAACCAGGTCGCCCGGTTCGGCACCGGCCTTGGCCAGCTGGTCCTCCACGCCCAACCGCGCCAGCCGGTCGGCCAGGTAGCCCACGGCCTCGTCGTTGTCGAAGTTGGTCTGCCGCACCCACCGCTCGGGCCGGGACCCACGTACCAGGTATCCCTCGGCGGTCTGCTCGACCGTGAAGCCGGCGTCGTCGACGGCGGCCGGGCGCAGCACGATCCGGGTCGGTTCGGGGGGCGGCGCCGCGGCACGGGACTGCTCGACAAGCTCCGCCATCGCGTACGTCAGCTCACGCAGCCCTTCCCGGGTGGCCGTGGACACCTCGAAGACCGGATAGCCGCGAGCCTCCAGGTCCGACCGGACGATCTCGGCGAGATCCCGGCCGTCCGGCACGTCGACCTTGTTGACGGCGACCAGGCGGGGCCGGTCGGTCAGCCCGCCGTACGCGGCCAGCTCGGCCTCGATGGCGTCGATGTCGCCCAGCGGGTCACGACCCGGCTCCATGGTGGCGGCGTCCACCACGTGTACCAGCACGGCGCACCGCTCGATGTGCCGGAGAAACTCCAGTCCCAGGCCACGACCGGTGGCCGCGCCCGGGATGAGCCCCGGTACGTCCGCGACCGTGAAGGTGTGGTCGTCCACCCGCACCACGCCGAGGTTGGGCACCAGGGTGGTGAAGGGATAGTCGGCGATCTTCGGCTTGGCCGCGGAGATCACCGAGATCAGCGAGGACTTGCCGGCCGACGGGAAACCCACCAGCCCCACGTCGGCGACGCTCTTGAGTTCCAGCACCACTTCCAGCCGGTCGCCCGGCTCACCCAGTTCGGCGAAGCCGGGTGCCTTGCGCTTGGCGTTGGCCAGCGACGCGTTGCCCCGGCCACCCCGGCCACCCCGGGCCGCCTCGAAGGTGGTGCCGGCGCCGACCAGGTCGGCCAGTACCTCGCCGTCGAGGGTGCTGACCACCGTGCCGTCGGGGACCTTGATCACCAGGTCCCGGCCGTTGGCGCCGTCCCGGTTCGACCCGGCGCCGCCCTTGCCGCTCTCGGCCTTGATGTGCGGCCGGAAGTGGAAGTCCAGCAGCGTGGTCACCTGGGGGTCGACCACCAGGGCGATGCCGCCGCCATGGCCGCCGTTGCCTCCGTCCGGGCCGCCGAACGGCTTGAACTTCTCCCGGTGGATCGACACGCAGCCATGCCCGCCGTCACCGGCCTGCAGGTGCAGCACGACCCGGTCAACGAACGTCGCCACGGCCCAATCCTCTCAGCGGAGACCCGTCCCCCGCCCACAAATCGCGACCGGAGGCCCGGGTCGGCGTGCGGGGCATCCCCGACCGCCCGGAAACGGCGAGGTCACCCCCGCCCGGACAACAGGCGAGACCGCGCCCGCCTGGACAAAACAGCGAGGCCCTGCCCCGCCCGAACCGGCGGCCCGAGCCGCACCGCCGGAGCCGGCGGCCCATGCCACACCGCCCGGGCCGCACCGCCCCGAACGGCGGACCCGAGCCATACCCGATGAACGGCGGGCCCGAGCCACACCGCATGAACAGCGAAACGGGCCGGGACACCCAGGTCCTCGGCCCGCTTCGTCGACGTTCTACTGCTGTGCCGCCGGCACGATGCTGACGACCTTGCGACCGCGCTTGGTGCCGAACTGGACGGCACCCGGGGCGAGCGCGAAGAGCGTGTCGTCGCCGCCCCGGCCGACGAGGTCACCCGGGTGGAACTTGGTGCCGCGCTGGCGGATGATGATCTCGCCGGCGCTGACCACCTGGCCACCGAACCGCTTCACGCCGAGCCGTTGCGCCGCGGAGTCACGGCCGTTGCGCGAGCTGGACGCACCCTTTTTGTGAGCCATCTGAGAACGACCTTACTTTCCGCTGGAGATGCCGGTTACCTTGATCTTGGTCAGCGGCTGACGGTGACCCTGACGCTTGTGGTAGCCGGTCTTGTTCTTGAACTTGTGGATCCGGATCTTCGGGCCCTTGGTGTGCGCGGCGATCTCGCCGGACACCGCGACATCGGCGAGCTTGGCCGCGTCGGTCACCAGGTCGTCACCGTCGACGAGGAGCACCGCGGTCAGCGTCACCGCGTCACCGGGCTGGCCGGCGAGCTTCTCGACCTCGATCACGTCGCCCTCGGCGACCTTGTACTGCTTGCCGCCGGTCTTGACGATCGCGTACATCGGACGCGGACTCCCTGTCGTTGAGGATGCTGACGGATAGTTGCTCACGGCGACTCGCCACGGGGTGCGGCTGCGGGCACGCGAGAACTCAGCGCACAAAAGTGCGCCGCAGGCAAGGGTACGCCATGCCGGTCGCCGAGCCCAAACCGGGTCACCGGTCAGCCGCCGCAGAGCATGTCGACCCGACGCTGGAGCTGGTCGAGTTTCGTCTGGTCCAGGCGCTGTACGTCCGGTTTGAGGGTCGCCACCTCGGCACTCACGTCGGCCAACGCGGCCTTCAGCCGTGGATCGGTGGCCCGGTCGGCCTGTTGCTTGAGCGCGGCGGCCCAGCCGGTGAGCGCCGCCTGCGCCCTCCGCTTCGCCGCGTCGGCCGTCTTCGCGTCGCCGTCGCTGGCCGCCTGCAACTGCTTGGACAGCTCGTTGACGAAGGTCACGGCCGCCTCCGAGCCCGCCGAGACGGCTGACGAGCACACCTGCGGCGCGTTGCCGCCGGCGGTCGTCGTCTCGGACGGACCCGTCGGGATCGCCGTACCGGTGGGGGCGCCGATGCTGGCCGGTGGGGCGGTTACCGCCCCACCGGAGCTGACCAGGGCGCTGGGCCCGGCGGTCGGTTCCCGGTCACCGGCACAGCCGGCGGTGACCAGCAGGGCCGCACCGACGGCCGTGGCCACCAGCAGGCGTCGCATCGCACGCTCCCGAGGGTGAGGAGATCCGGGCCCGGTCAGGGTCGGGTACGTCGTCGGGTGCCGCCGCGGCGGGACCGGCGCCGCCCGAGACCGCCGCCCTCACCCGACTCCTCGGTGTCCGAATCGTCCCGCGCATCGGGGTCGTCGGCGCTGGTCAGCCGCATCGGCTCGGCCTCCCGGGCATCCTCGATGGCCGGCGCCTCGGGTACGTCGTTCTCGTACCGGGACAGGTCGTAGCCCATCGTGTCGTCCTCGTCGACGACCTCGATCTCGCTGACCACCGTCGCCGGTTCGGCGGTGCCACCCCGGCGGCCCCGACGACGTCCGGTGGTGCCGCCGTCGGTCTCGGTGGACCCGGCCGAGGCGACGGCCTTGACCTTGTCCCCCGCACCTGAGCGGCCCTTCTCGGGAACCAGGTCGGTGTGGATGATCACGCCCCGTCCCTTGCAGCAGTCGCAGGTCTCGCTGAACGCCTCCAGCAGGCCCGCGCCGATCCGCTTGCGGGTCATCTGCACCAGGCCCAGCGAGGTGATCTCGGTGACCTGGTGCTTGGTGCGGTCCCGGCCCAGGCACTCGGTGAGCCGGCGCAACACCAGCTCCCGGTTCGACTCGAGGACCATGTCGATGAAGTCGATCACGATGATGCCGCCGAGGTCGCGCAGCCGTAGCTGCCGGACGATCTCCTCGGCCGCCTCCAGGTTGTTCCGGGTGACCGTTTCCTCCAGGTTGCCGCCCGCACCGGTGTACTTGCCGGTGTTCACGTCGACCACCGTCATCGCCTCGGTGCGGTCGATCACCAGATGGCCGCCGGAGGGCAGGAAGACCTTGCGGTCGAGGCCCTTGAGGATCTGCTCGTCGATCCGGTGCTCGGCGAAGACGTCCCCGGTCCCGGTGTGCCGGCGTAGCCGGGCGACCAGATCCGGCGAAACCTGGCCGAGGTACGACTCGACCAGCCCGTAGGCGTTCTCCCCCTCCACGACCAGATCCCGGAAGTCCTCGTTGAACAGGTCCCGGACGACCCGGATCACCAGGTCGGGCTCCTCGGAGAGCAGCACCGGCGCACCGCCCTGGACGGCCTTGGCCTGGATGTCCTCCCACTGCGCCTGCAACCGCTTGATGTCCCGGGCCAGCTCGTCCTCGCTGGCCCCTTCCGCGGCGGTCCGCACGATCACCCCGGCGCCGTCGGGCACGAGCTTCTTGAGGATGTCCCGTAGCCGCTTGCGCTCGGTGTCCGGCAGCTTGCGGCTGATCCCGGACGCGTTGCCGTTCGGGACGTAGACCAGGTGCCGCCCGGAGAGGGCGATGTGGCTGGTCAACCGGGCGCCCTTGTGCCCGATCGGGTCCTTGGTGACCTGCACCAGGACCGAGTCGCCGGACTTGAGGGCCTGCTCGATCGAGCGGGCCCGTCCCTCCAGGCCGGTGGTGTCCCAGTTCACCTCGCCCGCGTACAGCACGGCGTTGCGGCCGCGTCCGACGTCGATGAACGCCGCCTCCATGCTGGGCAGCACGTTCTGGACCTTGCCGAGGTACACGTTGCCGGCCATGGTCCCGGAGGAGTTGCGGCTGACGTAGTGCTCGACCAGCACCCCGTCCTCCAGCACGGCGATCTGCATCCGGTCGCCGCGCTCGCGTACCACCATGACCCGGTCGACCGCCTCGCGGCGGGCCAGGAACTCGGACTCGCTCAGGATCGGCGGCCGGGTCCGGCGCTGCTCGCGACCGTCCCGGCGGCGCTGCCGCTTGGCCTCCAGCCGCGTCGAGCCGGAGACCCCCTGGACCTCGTCGACCGCCTTGCGTGGCTCGCGGATCTTGACCACGGTCGGGACGCCGTCCTCGACGGCACCGTCGGCGTCGCTGGCGCCCTTGCGGCGCCGCCGCCGACGCCGGCGGGTCAGTGCCTCGCCGCCCTCGGCCTCGACCTCGGTCTCGGCCTCATCCTCCGCCTCGTCACCGCCGTCGGTCGCGGCTGGCTCCTCGGCCTCGTCGTCGGCCTCGTCGGTCGGGCCCTTGCCCCGACCCCGGCCCCGGCGACCCCGCCGCCGGCGCCGGCGGGCACTCGCCTCGTCGTCGTCCTCGTCGTCCTCGTCACCCTCTGGCTCGCCGGGCTCCACCGCGACGACCTCGATCGCCTCCGGCTCCGGCTCCGGCTCGACCGGTTCCACGACCTCCGTGCCGCGCCGGCCGCGCCGCCGACGCCGGCCGGGCTCGGCGGTCTCCGTGGGCTCCTCGGCCGCCGGCTCGTCCACCACGGCGGGTGGTTCGCTGGCCACGGGCGCCGGCTGCGGCACCTCGGGCTCGGGGGCCATGAACAGGACGGCCGGCGCGGACAGCGCCGAACGGCGCCGCCGAGTGGTCCGCTCCGGAGCCGGCTCGGCGGCCGGCTCCGCAGCCAGGTTGCCGAGGTCGGGCCCGCCGACCGCGTCCGCCGGAACCGGCGGGGCCGCCGGGCCGACCGGCTCGACCGCGGGGACGGCCCCGGACACCGGCTGGTCCGCGGCCGCGGCTTCCGGCCGCTCGGTGGCGGTCTCCGACGGGGGTACGGCCTTGCGCCGGCGCGACCGGGTCGCCTTCACCGGGGCCAGTTCGACGGCTGCCGGCTCGGTGGCCACCGGTTCGACGGTGACGGACTCGGCACCGGTGTCCGGTTCCGGGGCGACCGGACCGGCACCGGCCCCGGTGCTCGGGGCCTCGGTCGGCTCGCCGGACCCGGCGGGCTGCTCGGCGGCGGCCGGGGTCGACCTGGTCGCGGTGGTCGCCTTCCGGCGGCGCCGTGCCGTGGTGGGGGCCGGACCGGTGTCGCCGGCCGTCGGGGCGAGCACCTCGGCCGCTGGCGCCTCGCCGCTGACGGTCCCGGCGACGCTCGGCGCCTCGACCGGCGCCTCCACCTGGGCCGGTTCGGTCACCTGGGCGGCGGTCCGCCGTCGGGTGGCCCGGACCCGCTTGACCGGCGCGGGCGGAGCCGCTTCGGGATCACCGGACCCCAGGCTCGGGGCCGTGGCACCGGTGTTGTTCGTGTCGGCGGTATCGGCCGGCTCGACGCCGGTCCGTTCCCCGCCCGCTGGCTCGTTCTCGAGCATGGACGATCTCCAGTTCTGGCTTCCCCGGGCGCGGGTGAGCGCTGCCACGCAGGGTCGCCGCAAAGTTGTTTCCGGCGGCACCGTCAAGACGCACGGACCGTCGAAGTCTGGCTACCTGGGCACTGGCCGTGGTGGGCCGGTGTTCAGCGATGACTACCTGAGTCGCGATCCGCGTCCAACGGATCCACGATCTCGGCCTGCGCGGTCAACGTGCCCTGAGCCAGCCGGGTAGCGCGAGGCGGCGCCGGCGGCTCCAGGTCGGCCACCACGCGGAGGCCGGACAGGACGTCATCGGGTCGAACGGTAGGAGTGACCTGCCGAACCACCAGGTCGAGTATCGCACATGGTACGGCTGTGACCTCGGAAGGAGTGTCGTTCTCCTCGATCACATCGATGCTTATCACCGCGCCGCGCGCGTCAAAGGTCCGACGTCCCTGCTTGGTGAGCCGTTCGACCGGAATCTCCCCGGCCGCTTGGAATTTCTCCACCGCGCCACGCAGAGTGGTCGACGCCACTCCCGGAAGTTCCAGCCGCCACCGGGACGCCTGGATCCGGTCCGCCAGGCTGCCGCCGGTCGCCTCCACCGCGTCGAGGATGTCCAACCCGGGTGACAGCGCGGCGTCCAGCGCCACCCGCAACTCCGCCGGGGCGACCGGCATCCGCAGCCCGATCTCCAGATACTCCGCCTCACTGGCGACGCCGGTGGGCGCCGCGCTGGCGTAGGAGATCTTGGGATGCGGGGTGAAACCCTGGGAGAACGCGATGGGCACGCCGGCGCGGCGCAGCGCCCGCTCGAAGGCCCGGGCGAAGTCGCGGTGCGAGGTGAACCGGAGCGGCCCGCGCTTGGCGTACCGGATCCGGATCCGCTGTACGACCGGCGCCTGACCGCCCTCGGGTTGAGGCTTTCTGGCGATGGTGCGCTCCTCGTCGGTGGGTGTGCCTCGTCAGTGGGTGTGGCCGGCGGCGGGCACGCGCAGGCCGGTTCCGCTCACCGGGGTGAGCGGCAGCAGCTTCCGGCCGGTGGGACCGATCTGGATCTCGGTGTCCATCGCTGGGCAGACGCCGCAGTCGAAGCACGGCGTCCACCGGCAGTCGTCCTGCTCGTACTCGCTCAGCGAATCCTGCCAGTCCTGCCAGAGCCAGTCCTTGTCCAGCCCGGAGTCCAGGTGGTCCCAGGGCAGTACCTCAAGCTCGTCCCGCTCCCGGGAGGTGTACCAGTCGAGGTCCACCCCGTACGCCGGCAGCACCTCCGCCGCCGCGTCCACCCAACGCTGGTAGGAGAAGTGCTCGCTCCAGCCGTCGAACCGGCCGCCGTCCTCCCAGACCCGACGGATCACCGCGCCCACCCGACGGTCGCCCCGGGACAGCAGTCCCTCGATCAGCGACGGTTCCCCGTCGTGGTAGCGGAAGCCGATGGCCCGGCCCAGCGACCGGTCGGCGTTTATCGCCTGCTTGAGCAGTTTGAGCCGGTGGTCGATGACCTCCGGGCGAGCCATCGACGCCCACTGGAACGGAGTATGCGGCTTCGGGACGAAGCCCCCGATGGAGACGGTGCAGCGGATGTCCCGGGAACCGGTGGCCGCCCGACCCGCGCGGATCACCTCGTGCGCCATGTCGGCGATCTCGAGGACGTCCTCGTCGGTCTCGGTGGGCAGGCCGCACATGAAGTAGAGCTTCACCTGCCGCCAGCCGTTGGTGTACGCGGTGACGACCGTACGGATCAGGTCTTCCTTCGACACCATCTTGTTGATGACCTTGCGGATCCGCTCCGAGCCGCCCTCGGGTGCGAAGGTCAACCCGGTGCGCCGGCCGTTGCGGGACAACTCCTGGGCCAGGTCGATGTTGAACGCGTCCACCCGGGTCGACGGCAGCGACAGCGAGACGTTGGTGCCCGCGTACTGTTCGGCCAGGCCGGAGCACATGTCGCCGATCTCGCTGTGGTCGGCTGAGGAGAGCGACAGCAGGCCCACCTCGGAGAAGCCGGAGTATTCCAGCCCTTCCTTCACCATCTGGCCGACCGTGGTGATCGAGCGCTCCCGGACCGGGCGGGTGATCATGCCGGCCTGGCAGAACCGGCAGCCCCGGGTGCACCCGCGGAAGATCTCCACGGCGTACCGCTCGTGGACCGTCTCGGCCAGCGGCACCAGTGGCTTCTTCGGGTACGGCCAGGCGTCCAGGTCCATCGTCGTGCGCTTGTGTACCCGGAACGGCACATCCGGCCGGTTCGGCACGACCCGCTGGATCCGCCCGTCGGGCAGGTAGTCCACGTCGTAGAAGCGCGGCACGTAGACGCTCTCGGTACGGGCCAGCCGCAGCAGCAACTCGTCCCGGCCGCCCGGCGAACCCTCCGCCTTCCAGGCCCGGACGATGTCGGTGATCTCCAGCACCGCCTCCTCGCCGTCGCCCAGCACGGCGGCGTCGATGAAGTCGGCGATCGGCTCGGGATTGAACGCGGCGTGCCCACCGGCGATCAGCACGGGGTGCTCGTCGCCCCGGTCGGCGGCCAGCAGCGGAATGCCGGCCAGGTCGATCGCGGTGAGCAGGTTCGTGTAGCCCAGCTCGGTGGAGAACGAGACGCCGAACAGGTCGAAGTCGCGTACCGCCCGGTGCGCGTCGACGGTGAACTGCGGCACCCCGTGCGCGCGCATCAGCCGCTCCAGGTCCGGCCAGACCGCGTACGTCCGCTCGGCCAGCACGTCGGGCAGCTCGTTGAGCACCTCGTAGAGGATCTGCACGCCCTGGTTCGGCAGGCCGACCTCGTAGGCGTCCGGGTACATCAGCGCCCAGCGGACGGTCGTGGCGGCCCAGTCCTTGACCACCGCGCCCAGCTCCCCGCCCACGTACTGGATCGGCTTGCTGACCTGCGGAAGCAGCGGCTCAAGCTGGGGCCAGACGGAGTTGGCCGCGGAGGGTGCCGCGGCGGTGGGTGCGACGCTCATGATGCCCTAGGGTACGCGCCGGCCCCGGACCGTCGCCCACCGCGCGGGCACCCCGACGGTGGCCGGCCGGTACTAACCTCGTACCGGCCGAGAGGAGGGTGCCAGCGATGCCCGAGCCGCAGCGGGGCGCGAGCGAGCCGGTGGACCGGGCCGACGACCCGACCGACGCCGCACCGGTCGACCCGCCAGCCGTCGCGGCCGAGCAACCGGCCGGGGCACCGGACGCCACCGCCGAACCGCCGCCCGCCGAACCCCCGACCACCGCCGAACCCCCGCCCACCGCCGAACCTCCAGCCGCTGCCGAACCCCCGACCACCGGTGAACCTCCAGCCGCCGACGGGGCCGCCGAGCCGGCGACCGATGTCGTGCCCCCGCGCTGGACGGGCTCGGCGCCGGTGCCGTCGCCCAGTGCCAGGCGGCGTCGCTGGCTGGCCAGCGAGGAGATCCAGCCCGGCTCGTCGCCCGAACCGCTCAACCCCACCCTGGAACTGCCCGGCGAGGAACGGGCCGAGCTGGAGAACCAGGAGCCGGTGGATCCGTGGGCGGACGCCGCCCCGATCAGCGGATATCCGGAGCCCTGGCCAGCGGCGTTCCCTCCGGCGCCGACCCGCCCGTACCCGCTGCCGCCGGCCCAGCCACCCAGCTTGCCGGCGCCGCCCCCGCCCGCGCCACCGGCCAGGTCCGCCGGACCGCCCGCGCTGCCGGCGCCGCGCCCGCCCGCGCCACCGGCCGGATCCGCCGGACCGGCGGCGCTGCCGGCCGGATCCGCCGGACCGGCGGCGCACCCGTCGCACCGGCGGGTCGTGGCCGGTGGTACCCCGGTGCCCCCGGCCGTTCCGGCCCATCGACCGGCGGTGCCGGCCACGCCGTACCCGCCGATCGGGCCGCGTGGCCCTCGGTCGCCGAGCGGACCCGCCGGGCCGGCCGGCTCGGCGCCACCGGCACCCACCCGGGAACGACGCCGGTCGCGGCGCCACGACCGGCAGCCCGAGCCGACACCGGGCGGAAACCCACCCACCGGGTACGTCCCGGTACGCCGTCGTCGCCGCTGGCCCTGGCTGTTCGGCCTGCTCCTGGTCGCCTGCTGCTGTGTCTGTCCGGGTTACTTCGGGCGGCCCGTCTGGCAGCAGTATCCGGCGACCGCCACGGTGCCGACCGAGGTGGCCGATCTGACCCTGCGGGACGACGAGGCGAGCCAGCGGGCCAGCCGGCAGTTCGAGCAGGACATGCGGACCGCACACACGTTCGCCGAGCAGACCTTCTCCGGGCTGTACTCGGGGTCGGACGGCAAACAGGTGATCATCTTCGGGGTGACCGGCTTCCGGGTCAGCCCGAAGCAGGACGTGACCGACGAGGTCAGCCGGCTGACCGAGCCCTACGGGTTGCGCGAGGTGACCTCGGTCCCCGCCGAGGAGTCCGGGGAGCAACTGCGGTGCGGCGTCGGGCAGGCCGAAGAGGTTGACATCGTGCTGTGCAGCTGGGCCGACCACGGCAGCCTGGGCACCGGGCTGTTCACCGGCCGGGACATACCAGACAGCGCCAAGTTGCTGGAATTGTTGCGATCGACGATCGTGCGCCGGGGGTAGGCGGAAACGTCCCACTTGGGGAATAATCCCAAAATGTCACGGCGGTGGTTGTTCGCGGACCAGCTCGGGCCACACTTCCTCGACGATCGCGACCAGCCGGTGCTGCTCATCGAGTCCAAGGCGGTCTTCCGGCGCCGGGCCTTCCACCGGCAGAAGGCCCACCTCGTGCTCTCCGCGCTACGTCACCGGGCCGTCGAACTCGGCGACCAGGCCCGGTACGTGCGGGCCGAAACCTACCGGGACGGGCTGCGCGGGGTGGCCGAGGCGGTGGACGTCTGCCACCCGACGTCCCGGCGGGCCCGCGTCTTCGTGCAGGGTCTCGACCGGGTGACCATGCTGCCGCCCCGGGGCTTCGGCACCGCGTTGGACGACTTCGCCGGCTGGGCCGACACCCGACGCGGCACGCTCCGGCTGGACGACTTCTACCGCTTCGCCCGGCTGCACCACCGGGTCCTGGTGACCGGGGACCGGCCCGAGGGCGGCCGGTGGAGCCTCGACGCCGGCAACCGGGAGCCGCCACCCGGGCGGACCGACCGGCTGGACGTACCCGCGCCGCCGCCGATCCAGGAGGACGAGATCGACACGGAGGTCCGTCGTGACCTCGACAGGTGGGCGGCGGAGGGGATCCGGTTCGTCGGTCGGGACGGGCCACGGCTGTTTCCGGCCACCCGGGCCGAGGCGACGGCCCGGCTGGACCACTTCGTCGAACACCGGTTGGCGAGCTTCGGACCGTACGAGGACGCGATGCTGGCCGGTGACCCGTTCATGACGCACTCGGCGCTGTCCTCGTCGTTCAACCTCGGGCTGTTGGACCCGCTGGAGGCGGTCCGGGCGGCCGAGCGGGCGTACCGGGACCGGTCGGTTTCACTGACCAGCGCCGAGGGCTTCATTCGGCAACTGCTGGGGTGGCGCGACTTCATCTGGAACCTCTACTGGTACTTCGACGCCGGCTACCGGAGCAGCAACCGGCTGGTCACCAAGCGTTCCGTCCCGGCCTGGTGGGACAACCTGGACGCCGACGCGGTCGACGCGCGGTGCCTGTCCGACGTGCTGGCCGGGGTCCGGGACCGCGGCTGGGTACACCACATCCCCCGGCTCATGGTGCTGGGAAATTACGCCCTGCAACGCGGCTGGCGGCCGAGCGAGCTGGCGGACTGGTTCCAGCGCTGCTTCGTGGACGGGTACGAGTGGGTGATGACGGTCAACGTGATCGGCATGAGCCAGTACGCCGATCTGGGTCGCACGACCACCAAGCCGTACGCCTCGGGTGGCGCGTACATCAACCGGATGAGCGACTACTGCGGCGGCTGCCGGTACGACCCCCGACGCCGGGTCGGCGCGAAGGCGTGCCCCTACACGGCCGGGTACTGGGTCTTCCTGGACCGGATGCGCAGCCTGCTGCCCCCGAACGGGATGGCCCGATCCCTCAACCAGCTCGACCGGCTCCGGGACGTCGACGAGATCAAGGCGCAGGAGAAAAAACGCGGCGACAGCCCCCCGTGACCACCAGCGCGCCAACGGCCGCGCCAGACCCCCACCCACCACGACCTCAAACCCGACCGGATCAGCCCACTGACACAGGCTGCGCCGAGCCCATCCGCACCGAGATCAAACCCGACCGGACCAACCGCGCAGGTCGGTCGCGCCGAGCCCATCCACGCCAAGATCAAACCCGACCGGACCAGACGCGCGGGTGGGTCGCGCCGGGCCCGCCCACGACGGGATCAAGCCTGACCGCCCAGAGTGGGCGGGCCCGGCGCGACCCACACCCCGATCAGCCCGGCGCGACCCACACCCCGATCAGCCCAGCGCGACCCACACCCCGATCAGATCAGGCCCCGGTCTCCGGCTCCGCCCGGCGTGGCGCGTAACGCGGCACGTACTCCTGGCCGGTCAACCGCTGGATCTCGGCCATCACCTCGTCGGTCATGGCCCGCAGCGAGGTCCGGTCGTCGGAGCGGCCGGCGAAGTGCAGCGGTTTGCCGAACCGGACCACCACGCCCTTGACGCCGAGTTTCGGCAACCGCTTGCCGATCGGCTGGACCTTCTCGGTGCCGGTCACCCCGACCGGGATGATCGGCACCCCGGCGGCCAGCGCCAGCCGGGCCGCGCCGGTCCGTCCCCGGTAGAGCCGGCCGTCCGGGGAGCGGGTGCCCTCCGGGTAGACCACCACCAGATCGCCCGACTTGAGCACCGGAATCGCCGAGTCGAACGCGGACAGCGCGGCGCGGCCACCGGCCCGCTCGACCGGAATGGCGCCGAGGCCGGTCAGCACGAACTTCGACACCCAGCCTTTGAACCCGGTGCCGGTGAAGTAGTCGGACTTGGCCCAGAAGGCGAGGTGCCGGGGCACCACGGAGCCGAGGAACAGCTCGTCGGCCACCGACAGGTGGTTACCCGCGAAGATCGCCCCACCGGTGGTGGGCACGTTCTCCAGGCCCTCGACGGTGGGCCGCCAGGCCAGACGCATGCTGTTGCCCACGGTCAGCTTGCCGATGGAGTAGAGCAGCGGCACGGATCCTCCGACTCGGTCACGGGACATCAGGCGGGAACACGGTAGCGGACGCCCCCGGTGGTCCGTCCACCGATGAGCCGGTTATGGCGTCCACCTTCCGGGATACCCGAAGGATGGACGCGCCACTCCCGGCCACCGCGCCCCGGCCGGCGGACCCGGGTCAGACCCGGCGGACCGCCACCACGACCCGTTCGCCGTCCCCGGCCTCGCCGACGAAGCCGTCGAGGCCGTCGTCGACGAGGACCACCGCGTCGGCCAGAACCTCCCGGGCCACGAAGTCACGGTGCCGCTCGACGGCCGCGCGGATCTCCGGCCCGGCGGTCAGCCGCGCCTCGATCCGGTCGGACACGTCCAGGTCCGCGTCCCGGCGGGCCTGCTGCACCACCCGTACGACGTCCCGGGCCAAGCCCTCGGCGGCCAGCTCGGGGGTCACCGCGGTGTCCAGCACCACCACCCCGGCGTTGGCGGGCAGCGGCGCGGAGTGCTCGGCGTCGGCGGCCACCAGCCGCAGCTCGTACTCCCCCTCGGCCAGGGTCACCCCGGCGGCCACCGGTGCGCCGTCGACGAGCTGCCAGTCGCCGGCCTTGACCGCCTTGATCACGGCCTGCACCTGCTTGCCGACGCGGGGGCCGAGCGCCCGGGGCACCACGGTCAGCACCTGCTGGCAGTGGTCGGCCAGCTCGGTGGTGAACTCGACGGCCTTCACGTTGACCTCGTCGGCGACCAGGTCGGCGAACGGGCGCAGCCGATCCGCCGTCGCGGTGGCCACCACGAGCCGGGACAGCGGCAGCCGGACCCGCAGCCGGTGCGCCTTGCGCAGCGACAGCGCGGCCGAGGAGACCTCCCGGACGGCGTCCATGGCGGCGACCAGTTCCGGGTCGGCCGGGAACCCGTCGGCCACCGGCCAGTCGGTCAGGTGCACGGACCGTTCGCCGGTGAGTCCCCGCCAGATCTCCTCGGTGGTGAGCGGCGCCAGCGGGGCCACCACCCGGCACACCGTCTCCAGCACCGTGTAGAGGGTGTCGAAGGCGGCCCGGTCCCCGGACCAGAACCGGTCCCGGGAGCGGCGGACGTACCAGTTGGTCAGCGCGTCCAGGAAGGCCCGGACCGTGGCGCAGGCGCCGGAGATGTCGTACGCGTCGAGCTGCGCCTGCGTGGTCGCGACCAGCTCGCGGGTCTTGGCCAGCACGTACCGGTCGAGCAGGTGATCCGAATCCACCCGACGGTTGGCGGTGTACCCCTCGGCGTTGGCGTAGAGCGAGAAGAAGTACCAGACGTTCCACAGCGGCAGCAGCACCTGCCGTACCGCGTCCCGGACACCCTCCTCCTTGACCGGCATGTCCCCGCCACGCAGCACCGGCGACGACATCAGCATCCAGCGCATGGCGTCCGAGCCGTACGACTCGAAGACGCCGTAGACGTCCGGGTAGTTGCGCAGGCTCTTGGACATCTTCCGACCGTCGGAGCCGAGCAGGATGCCGTGGCTGAGGCAGTTGCGGAAGGCCGGCCGGTCGAACAGCGCGGTGGCCAGCACGTGCATGGTGTAGAACCAGCCCCGGGTCTGGCCGATGTACTCCACGATGAAGTCGCCCGGATAGTGGTCCTCGAACCAGTCCCGGTTCTCGAACGGGTAGTGGACCTGGGCGAACGGCATCGAGCCGGACTCGAACCAGCAGTCCAGCACCTCCGGCACCCGGCGCATCGTGGACCGGCCCGTCGGGTCGTCCGGGTTCGGCCGGGTCAGCTCGTCGACCGCCGGCCGGTGCAGGTCGCTGAGCCGTACCCCGAAGTCCCGTTCCAGTTCGGCCAGCGAGCCGTACACGTCGATCCTGGGGTATTCGGGGTTGTCGGACCGCCACACCGGGATCGGCGAGCCCCAGAACCGGTTCCGGCTGATCGACCAGTCCCGGGCGCCGGCCAGCCACTTGCCGAACGAACCGTCCTTGATGTGCCCCGGGGTCCAGTTGATCTGCTGGTTCAGCTCGACCATCCGGTCCCGGAACTTCGTCACGGCCACGAACCACGACGACACCGCCTTGTAGACCAGCGGGGTGTCGCAGCGCCAGCAGTGCGGGTACGAGTGGGTGTAGGTGTCCTGCCGCAGCACCACCCCCCGCTCCTTGAGCTGCCGGATCACCGGCTTGTTGACGTCGAAGACCTGCTCGCCCTGGAACGGCGGCACCAGCGAGGTGAACCGGGTGTGGTCGTCGACCGTCACGATCGTCGGGATGCCGGCGGCGGTGCAGACGTTCTGGTCGTCCTCGCCGAACGCCGGGGCCAGGTGGACGATCCCGGTGCCGTCCTCGGTGGTCACGAAGTCCGCGCCGAGCACCTGGTACGCGTTCTCCCCGGCCCGCTCGACCAGGAAGTCGTACAGCGGGTTGTAGCGGCGTCCGACCAGGTCCCGGCCGTACACCGTGCCGACCCGCTCGTAGTCGGCCAGTTCCTTCGCGTACGCCTCGACCCGCGCGGCGCCCACCACGTACCGCTGCCCGGCCGGCTCACCCTCGGCCCGGCGCTCCAGCACCGCGTACTCGATGTCGGGCCCGACCGCGAGGGCGAGGTTGGACGGCAGGGTCCACGGGGTGGTGGTCCAGACGCCCAGCTTGACCGGCCCGCGGACCAGTTCGGGCGCGGCCTCGTCGGCGGGCAGCTCGAACCAGACGGTCAGCGTCGGGTCGTGCCGGTCCCGGTACACGTCGTCCATCCGGGTCTCGGTGTTCGACAGCGGGGTCTCGCACCGCCAGCAGTACGCCAGCACCCGGAAGCCCTCGTAGACCAGACCCTTGTCGTGCAGGGTCTTGAAGGCCCACATGACGCTTTCCATGTAGTTCAGGTCGAGCGTCTTGTAGTCGTTGGCGAAGTCCACCCAGCGGGCCTGCCGGGTGACGTACCGCTCCCAGTCCTGGGTGAACTCCAGCACCGACCGCCGGCAGGCGTCGTTGAACGTCGCCACGCCGAGGTCGACGATCTCGGCCTTGCTGGTGATCCCGAGTTGCTTCTCGGCGACCACCTCGGCGGGCAGGCCGTGGCAGTCCCAGCCGAACCGGCGCTCCACCCGCCGGCCGCGCATGGTCTGGTAGCGCGGCACGAGGTCCTTGACGTACCCGGTGAACAGGTGGCCGTAGTGCGGCAGGCCGTTGGCGAACGGCGGGCCGTCGTAGAAGACGTACTCGTTGTCGGCGGCGCCGGTGTCGCGACCGATGGCGCCGCCGTCGGTTTCCGGTCGCCGGCCGGACGCCGGCCGGGCCTCGACGCTGGCCTCGAAGGTCTTGTCGGCGGCCCAGTAGTCCAGCACGCCGCGCTCGACCGCCGGCAGGTCGGGGCTCGCCGGTACGCCGGCGGCGCTGTGGTCGTGCAGGGGATATGCCATTCCCGCTCTCCTCGTGCGAAGCTGCCCGTGCCTGCTCCGCGAGGACGAGCCCCGGTGCGCCCTGCCGGCGCGCCACGGACCCGCGGTACCACCCCGCTTGGCGATCGTGTTCGACCGCCCGCTCGTTGACCGGCTGTCACGGGCCGGACCCGTCCGGTTCTACTCGGGCGCGGACGCCCTTTCTTCCGGAGGCTCACCGGTGATGGCCGGGTCATCGCCTGTCCGCGTCCCAGCGTACCCGCCCCGCCCGCCCCGCCGGAAAGGAAGGGCCCCCTGTTATCGCTTTCGGTATAGCAGGGGCCCCCGCTTAACGCCCCGCTCAGCGTGCCGGGCGGCGACCCGGCCGGATCGGCGCGCACCCGGCACCCCCGGCCGCGAGCGGTTGGACATGACCACCGTCACAACGTCACGTTGTCACGCGGCGAAACCGGCCCACCGTCGTACCGGTGTCGGATCGAGACAGGAGAAGGACATGACGAGTCCCAGGATGATCCTCGCGACGGTGGCCCCCGAGGGGTTCCGGGCGGTGCAGGGATTGGAAAGGTACGTCCGCGAGAACGTCGACCACACGGTGCTGGAGCTGGTCAAGATTCGGGCGTCGATGATCAACGGCTGCGCCTTCTGTGTGGACATGCACACCCGGGACGCGCTGGCGGCCGGCGAGTCGAGCCGGCGGCTGTTCGCGGTTTCCACCTGGCGGGAGGCACCGTTCTTCAACGAGCGGGAGCGGGCCGCGCTCGACCTGACCGACGCGGTCACCCGGCTCGGCGAGCACGGTGTTCCGGATGATGTCTGGGCGAACGCCAGCAAGCACTGGTCGGAGCGGGAACTGGCCGATCTGGTGATCGCGATCTGCACAATCAACGTGTGGAACCGGATCGCTGTCACCTCCCACTCCCAGCCCCCGGCCGAGGTGTGACGCCTGCCCACGCGGCAGTGGAGTCAGAGGTTTCCGCCGGGCCCGACCACGAAGGGATCAAGCCTGACCGCCCGGAGTGGGCGGGTCCGGCGGAAACCCGCCCGGGTGAGGCGGCGGCTGCCGGGACGCTGACCATGTACCGGCCGCTGCTGCTCGGCCTGGCCTACCGGATGCTCGGCAGCCGCGACGACGCCGAGGACGTCCTCCAGGAGGCGTACCTGCGGTGGTTGGGCGCTGACCGGGCGGCCGTGCGGGAACCACGCCGCTACCTGACCCGGGTGGTCAGCCGGCTGGCGATCGACCGGCTCCGCGCCCGGCAGGCGAGCCGGGAGACGTACGTGGGTCCGTGGCTGCCCGAACCGGTGCCGACGGACCGGGCGGCGCCCGGCCCCGCTGACCGGGCCGAGCAACGCGAGACCCTCGGGATCGCCCTGCTGCATCTGCTGGAGCGGCTGACTCCCACCGAGCGGGCCGTCTACCTGCTGCACACCGCGTTCGACCTGCCGTACCCGGAAATCGCCGAGATCATCGACCGGACCGTGCCGGACTGCCGCCAGCTGCACCACCGGGCGGTGGCCCGGCTCGGGCGGGACCGGGCCCGGTTCAACGCCGGCCCGGCGGAGCAGGAACGCCTGCTGGTGGCGTTCCTGGCGGCGGCGCAGCACGGGGACCTGCACCGGCTGACCGAGTTGCTCGCCACCGACGTCACGGCGTGGAGTGACGGCGGCGGCCGGACGAAGGCGGCCCGCAAACCGGTGGTCGGGGCCGAGCGGGTGATCCGGTTCTGCACCGGCATCCTCGGCCCGCACCGGCCCACACCGCACAGCCGGTGGCACACCGTGAACGGGCAACCGGCGGTGCTCGTCGAGCGACCGGGCGGGCCGACGTACCTGCTCACGATCGGCGCCGCGAATGGCCGGATCACTGGCCTCTACCTGGTGGCGAACCCGGACAAACTCCGCAGACTGGAGACCCCGGGAACCCTCAGCTGAGGCCGGGGACCGGAGCCGGGAACCCTCAGCTGAGGTCGGGGAACCAGAGCGCGATCTCGCGCTTGGCGCTGTCCGGCGAGTCGGAGGCGTGTACCAGGTTTTCGCGATTCGACAGCGACAGGTCGCCCCGGATCGTCCCGGCCGCCGCGCGCCGTCCATCGGTGGCGCCGACGAGCCCGCGGATCACCTCGATCACCTGATCGCCGGAGACGACCAGCGCCACCAGCGGGCCGGAGGTCATGAACTGCCGCAGCGGCGGGTAGAACGCCTTGTCCACGTGCTCGGCGTAGTGCGTGTCGGCGAGCTGCCCGTCCATCTCGCGCAGCACCATCGCCTCGATGACCAGGCCCTTGCGCTCCAGACGGCCGAGGATCTCGCCGATCAGGCCGCGCCGCACCGCGTCGGGCTTGATCAGTACGAGCGAGCGCTCGTCCGAGCTGCTGGTCGCCACGAATTCCTCCCGGTCACCACTAAGGTCATTACGAAGACAGTGCGGTCAGCGTACCGAGGGGTCCGTTGCGGGCGTACGGCGGGCGTGGCGGCGTCGTCACCGGCAGTCCGCCGCGCCGCGCTGGTCTTTTCATTCCTGGCGCGGCGGGCCTAGCCTGGCATCAACCAGGGAGGTCCACAGTGGCGAACGGTCGCCGGGAAGTCGCACCCGTGCGCAAGCTCATCGCCGCGGTTCTCGGTACCGTGGCCACCTTCGTGATCCTGTTCGGCGCGGGGATGACCAGCTGGGCCATCGTCGCTCTCGGTGGCGCCCTGCTGGCGCTCGCGGTCGGACTGGTCGCGGTCACCGCCGTGCGGACCGGCTCACGCGCCTGGGTGACCGGCTTCGCCCAGGTCCACCAGGTCTCCGAGCCGCCGGCCGCGTACGCCTTCGGCCGCTGTGAGCTCCAGATCGTCATCGACGCCCCCGGACTCCCGGCCCGGTCGGTGAAGGTGATCGACCCACGGGTGCCGGTGGCGAAGTGGCCCACGCCCGGCCAGCTGCTTCCGGTCCGGGTCGCCATCGACGACCAGCGACACGTCCGGATCCTCTGGGACGAGATGCCGACCCACGCCGAGGCCGCCGCCCAGCCGGACCTGCCCGACGAGTACGCCGGGTTCGGTGGTCGCGACGACGAACTGCTGATCGATCAGGAACCTCCGCCGTGGCTGCGGCGCGATCCGGACGACCATCCGTTCGGCGATCCGGACACCGCCGACCTCACCGATGATCTCGGCGCGTTGCGCGGGGACCCGGTCGTGGTGCGTCAGGGGCCGGGGGGCGCGCTGGTCCTGGAGGGCACCCTGGTCGAGCCCCCGTCGGCGCCGCTGCCCCGCCGGCCGAGCCAGCACCCCCAGCCGTACGCCGACGCGACGGCCGACCACGCTGAGCACCCGGGCGACCCGGCCGATCACGCTGAGCACCCGGCTGACCCGCGCGGGACCGCGGCTGACGACCCGGCGGACCATGTCACACCGGGGGTCGCACCGTCCGAGGCTGCCAGGCCCGATCCGGCCGGCAGTGCCGGGTCCGACCGGAGCGACCCCGCCGCTCCCGGCCGGGCCGATAACCCCGGCGCCGGTACGCCGAGCGCGGGAGCCACCGGTCCGGCCGTGCCGAAGCCGTCACCGCCGGCCGACGATCTGGAATTCGACCTCGATCTGCCGATCGACGACCCGGGTCCGGCCCGGACCGCCACCGGCTCGCGCCACCCGGAAACCGACGGACCCGGGGTGCCGGACCGGGACGCGGGGCCCGACCGGGACGCGGGACCGGAACCGCTGGTTGACCCGTCGGCGCCCGACCTCATCGCCGTACCCCCCTCGGGTGCGGGCGGCGATCCGGCCGGTGCCGAGCCGGACGGCGGGCCGATCAGCGGCGTCGGGGTGACGCTGCTGGTCACCGACCTCAACCGGTCGGTGTCGTTCTACCGGGACAAACTCGGCTTCCGGGAGCTCGACGGCGGAGAGGGCAACGCCGTGCTCGCCTCCGGCGGCACCCGCCTGGTGATCCGGGCCATCCCGGAGGTGGCACCGGTGAACCGCCGGTTGGTACACCTCAACCTGGACGTCGGCGACGTCGAGGCGACCTACCAGCAGCTCCGGGCGAAGGGTGTGCGCTTCACCTACGCCCCCCGGGTGGTCAACCGGGGACGCCGGACCGAGTTGGTGGCGGCGGCGTTCCGCGATCCCGACGGGCACGGTATCGCGCTGACCCAGTGGCGCGAGCGGCCGGCGGAACGCACCCCCGTGCCGGAACCACGCTGACGCTCCCGCCGGGGCTCATCCGACGGTGAAGTAGCGCAGGGCGGTGAACTGGGCCTCGATGCGGTTGAGCCAGGATCTGTTCGTCGGTGTGTAGGCGATTTCGACGTTGTTCGCGGACCGCAGGACCATCCGGGCCCGCCGCCATGTCACCACTGAGCCGGTGCCTCTTCAGCCGAGGTGCCGGGCGAAGAACCTCAGCGTGCTCTCCAGCTCGAATGCCGGCATCTCGCCGTGCTTGCCGGGGTTGGCGTGCAACGTTTTTTCGGCCGAGGCCAAGGCGTCGAACAGCGCCAGGCTCTGAACCCGCGGCACCCGCTCATCGTCCCACTGCATCAAGAACTCTACTGGGACGGTGATCCGCGCGGCGGCCTCGGCCGACGCCAGCACCCCGCCCAGGCCCAGTACCGCCGCGCGGACCCGCGGTTCGGCAGCGACGAACGGAACACCGAGTCCGCATCCCAGCGAGACCCCCCAGTAGCCCACCGGGCCGACGCCAACGTGCTCGAGTTGCTGAACCGCGTCCAGGACCGCCCGCCATTCCGGCACGGTCTGGCGGGCTACGAGCGCCTGGAAGCCGGCGATCAGCGGGGCCAACTCTTCACCGGCTTCCACGCGAGCCTGGTTCTCAGTCGCGATCCGGTCGTACTCCTCAACCCTCGGCCGGTCGCCATGGGCGGGAACGTCGACCGCCACGACCGCGAAACCGCATTTGGTCACGAAGCGGCGTGCACGAGCCAGGACGTCAGGGGTCTTCTTGTGCTGACCGCCACCGTGTCCCATCAAGACGAGCGGACGAGTGGTGACGGCACCTTCCGGCGTCCACAACACGCCAGGAATCTCGTCGAGGGTGAAGAGCTGTTCGCGGACGCCGTCGAACGACGTCTCAGAGATGAAGCGCATAGCGGTTCATGCCTTTCGGGATGCCTCTGCGGGCGATCCCTAGGCCATGCGAGGGAGGGAGGCCCGACCTGTCAAAGCGTTGATCGGTCTCACCTCCTCAGTCCATGGCGGTGCACGGCGGCAGGAACGTATCACGAAGGACTCCACCCTGGCCCGGGTGGGATACCGGCAGGGCGAACGTTGCCTGACGCGGCACTAGCTGAGGATCACCCGACGTACGTGCAGGACGTAGCCCCAGACGAGCGCGAAGACCAGGCCGAGCACGAGCAGCGACCAGTGCAGCAGACCGGCCAGCATGAGCAGTCCCTGTATGGCCGTCCCCGCGTGCCAGGCCCACGGCCGGCGTAGCAGCCCGGCGATCAGGATCGCGAGCACGGCCAGCGCGACCACCGAGCCCAGCGCGGCCCCGCTGAGCCGGCCGCCCAGCACCCGGATCGGTTGGATCGCCAGCAGCAGGATCAGCGCCTCCAGCAGCAACGTGGCGGCACCCAGCCCGCGCGCGGCGGCGGCCGGATTACGCAGCCCCGACCGCCGTTCCCCGCTCGGCCGGGGGTTCTCCGGCTCCCCGCCCGGTCCCGGGTCGCTCACCGCTTCAGCAGCCGGCGTGCGTCGGCCACGGTGACCACCGAGCCGGTGATGAGGACACCGACCCCGCTCAGCTCGCCCTCCACCTCCGTCTCGGCGTGTACCACGGCGGACTCGATGGCGTCCGGCATCTCGGCGGCGATCTCCACCCGGTCCGGGCCGAAGATCTCCGCGGCGATCTCGGCCAGCTCCTCGGGACCCATCGCCCGCGGCGAGGTGTTCCGGGTGACCACCACGAAGTCGACCACCGGCTCCAGCAGCTCCAGCATGCTGGCGGCATCCTTGTCGGCCAGGACCGCGACCACCGCCACCAGCCGGCTGAACGCGAACTCCTCGGCCAGCGCCGTCACGGTGGCCGCCATCCCCTGCGGGTTGTGCGCGCCGTCCAGCAGGATCGTCGGCGCCGTCCGGACCCGCTCCAGCCGGCCCGGCGAGCTGGCCGCCGCGAACCCCTCCCGGACGGTCTCCACGTCCAGCTGCCGGCTGGCGCCCGCGCCGAGGAACGCCTCGACGGCGGCGAGGGCCACGGCCGCGTTCTGCGCCTGGTGCGCGCCGTGCAGCGGTACGAAGACCTCCTCGTACACCCCGCCGAGGCCCTGCAGGCTGAGCACCTGGCCGCCCACCGCGACCGACCGACGCAGCACCCCGAACTCGCTGCCCTCGCGCGCGACGGTGGCGCCCACCTCGACGCAGCGTTCCAGGATGGGCCGGGCGGCCTCCTCCTCCTGGGCGGCCGTCACCACGGTGGCGCCGGAGTGGATGATCCCGGCCTTGGCCAGCGCGATGTCCTCGATCCGGTCACCGAGCCACTCGGTGTGGTCCAGCCCGATCGGGGTGATCACGGCGACGCCCGCGCCGATGACGTTCGTGGCGTCCTCGGCACCGCCGAGGCCGACCTCGACGACCGCCACCTCCACCGGGGCGTCCGCGAACGTCGCGAACGCCAGCGCGGTGGTCAGGTCGAAGTACGTCAACGGTTCGTCGGCCCGCTGGTCGACCAGTTCGGCGAGCGGGGCGACCTCCCGGTACGTGGCGACGAACCGTTCCTCGCTCACCGGCTCGCCGTCCAGGGCGATCCGCTCCCGCACGGTCTCCAGGTGCGGGCTGGTGTACCGACCGGTGTGCAGGCCGAAGGCCCGCAGCAACGAGTCGATCATCCGGGCCGTGGACGTCTTGCCGTTCGTACCCGTCAGGTGGATCGACGGGTACGCCCGCTGCGGGCTGCCCAGCAGGTCGAGCAGTTCCTGGATGCGGCCCAGGTCGAACACCATCCGGGTGAAGCCCCGGGCGCCCAGTTCCGCCTCGACCTTCGCGTACTCGGAATCACTCACGCTCACAGCGCCCCTTCCGTTCGCGACTGCGGGGCTGGCAAAACCGGCCATCTCCTCACGCTCACAGCGCCCCTTCCGTTCGCGACTGCGGGGCTGGCAAAACCGGCCATCTCCTCACGCTCACAGCACCTCCAGGGCGGCGGTGACCCGTGCCAGGTCGGCCTCGGCGGCGGCCAGCCGATCCTTGATCTTGTTGACCACCGCCTCCGGCGCCTTGGCCACGAACGCCGGGTTGTCGAGCTTCGCCCGTGCCTGCGCGAGTTCCTTCTCGGCGGCGGTCCGGTCCTTGGTCAGCCGGGCCCGCTCGGCGGCCACGTCGATCGAACCCCGGGTGTCGAGCCCGACGGTGACGGCCGAGGTCACCGCGAGGGTGGCCGTGGCCTGGAACCCGTCGCCGGCCTCGTCGAGCCGGGCCAGCGAACGGATCAGCGGCTCGTGCCCGGCGATGCCGGCCGTGGCCAGCCCGTCGATCCGGGCGGAGACCCGCTGGGTGGGCCGCAGTCCCTGGTCGGACCGGAACCGGCGGATCTCGGTCACCACCCGCTGCAACGCCACGGTCTCGTCCTCGGCCTTCTGGTCGATCCGGGTCGGGTCGCCGGTCGGCCACTGCGCGTTCAGTACGGTCTGCCCACCGGTCAACGCGGTCCACAGCTCGTCGGTGACGAACGGGGTGATCGGGTGCAGCAGCCGCAGCAGCTGGTCCAGCACGTGTCCGAGCACCCAGCGGGTGACGGTGGCCGCCTCCCCGCCGGCGGCCAGCACCGGCTTGGCCAGCTCGACGTACCAGTCGCAGACGTCATCCCAGGCGAAGTGGTAGAGCACGTCGCAGACCTTGGCGAGCTCGTACGCCTCGAACTGCTCGTCGACCTCGGCGATCACCCGCTGCAACCGGGACAGGATCCACCGGTCCACCGATCCGAGGTCGGCCGGCTCGGGCAGCGGACCCGCCGCGTCGGCGCCGTTGATCAGCGCGAACCGGGTGGCGTTCCACAGTTTGTTGCAGAAGTTGCGCGACCCCTGCACCCAGTCCTCGCTGACCGGCACGTCCGCGCCCGGGTTGGCGCCCCGGGCCAGGGTGAACCGGGTGGCGTCGGCGCCGAACCGGTCGATCCAGTCCAGCGGGTCCACCACGTTGCCGAACGACTTGGACATCTTCTTGCCGTGCTCGTCCCGGACCATGCCGTGCAGTGCGACGACGTCGAACGGCTGCCGGCCGTCCATCGCGTACAGCCCGAACATCATCATCCGGGCCACCCAGAAGAACAGGATGTCGTACCCGGTGACCAGCACGCTGGTCGGGTAGAACTTCGCGAGATCCGGCGTCTGCTCGGGCCAGCCGAGCGTGGAGAACGGCCACAGCGCGCTGGAGAACCAGGTGTCCAGCACGTCCTCGTCCTGCCGCCAGCCCGCCCCGCTCGGCGGTTCCTCGTCGGGGCCGACGCACACGATCTGGCCCTCCGGGCCGTACCAGACCGGGATGCGGTGCCCCCACCAGAGCTGCCGGGAGATGCACCAGTCGTGCATGTTGTCGACCCAGCCGAAGTAGCGCTTGGCCAGCTCGGGCGGCTCGATCCGGACCCGGCCGTCCCGGACGGCGTCGCCGGCGGCCCGGGCCAGCGGGTCGGTGTTGACGAACCACTGGAGCGACAGGCGCGGCTCGACGGTCGTACCGCAGCGGGAGCAGTGCCCCACCGAGTGCAGGTAGGGCCGCTTCTCGGCGACGACCCGGCCCTGCTCGCGCAGCGCGGCCACGATGGCCGGCCGGGCCTCGAACCGGTCCAGTCCCTCGAACGGTCCGTGCGCGGTGATCACTCCGCGCTCGTCCATGATCGTCAGGGCCGGCAGGTTGTGTCGCTGGCCGATCTCGAAGTCGTTGGGGTCGTGCGCGGGGGTGACCTTGACCATGCCGGTGCCGAAACTCGGGTCGACGTGCGCGTCCGCCACGATCGGGATCCGGCGACCGGTCAGCGGCAGCTCCACCTCGGTGCCCACCAGGTGGCGGTAACGCTCGTCGTCCGGGTGCACGGCCACGGCCGTGTCGCCCAGCATCGTCTCGGCCCGGGTGGTCGCCACCACGACCTCGTCGCTGTACCGGATCGAGACCAGCTCGCCCTCGTCCTCGGTGTGCTCCACCTCGATGTCCGACAGCGCGGTGAGGCACCGTGGGCACCAGTTGATGATGCGCTCCGCGCGGTAGATCAGGCCGTCGTCGAACAACCGCTTGAAAATCGTCTGTACGGCCCGGGACAGCCCCTCGTCCATGGTGAACCGCTCCCGGTCCCAGTCGACCGAGTCACCGAGCCGGCGCATCTGGCCGAGGATCGCCCCACCGGACTCGGCCTTCCACCGCCAGACCCGCTCGACGAAGCCGTCCCGGCCCAGGTCGTGCCGGGACAATCCTTCGGTGGAGAGCTGCCGCTCCACCACGTTCTGGGTGGCGATGCCGGCGTGGTCCATCCCGGGCAGCCACAGCGCCTCGTATCCCTGCATCCGCCTGCGGCGTACCAGGGAGTCCTGGACCGTGTGGTCGAGCGCGTGCCCCATGTGCAGCACGCCGGTGACGTTGGGCGGCGGGATGACGATGCTGAACGCCGGTTTGGCGCTGTCGGCCGACGCCCGGAAGGCCCCCGTCGATACCCACCGCTCGTACCGCCGCTGTTCTACCTCGCCCGGCTGGTACTGAGCGGGCAGGGTCGGTGCGGTGGGCTGCGGAGAGTTCGGAGTCTCGGTCACCCCAAAAGTCTACGGAGCGCTCCACCGGACTTGACGCGCACCACCACCGGCTCGCGTACGGTGGCGGCATGGCCGCCTTTCCGTTTCCGGACCGGGATCCACCAGCGCACGAGCACCCTTCGGTGGATGTCTCCACGCTTGCCGTCGCGGGCGTCGAAGACGCGGGTTGGGACGAGGCCGTGGATCTGGAACCGACGGCCGAAACCGGGCACCGACCGTGGTCCAGACGCCGGAAGGCGGTGTTCGGTGGGCTGCTGACCGCGGCCGTCGCCGCCGTGGCGGTCGTCGGACCCACGGCCTGGCAGATGGCCACTCAACGCAACACCGTGCTGAGCACCCCGACCACCGTGGCCGGCCTGGCCCGGGACGACAGCAGCCGCGCCGCCGACACGGTGGACTACCTGCGTACGGGGTTGACGGCCGACATCCAACTCGACCGCAGCATCGGAGCCGCCTACCGGGACCCCGCCGATTCGCACCGCAGCGTGCTGCTGGTTGGCGGTACGGCGTTGCTGTGGAAGCCCGAGAAGGAGTTGGACAGCGCCTTCCGGCTGTTGACCGACTCGGCCGGCACCGTGACGGGCCTGCACCGGGTCAACGCCGGCGGGTTGGGCGGCACCATGAAGTGCGGGTCGACCTCCGTCGACGGCAGCGCGTTCGCGGTGTGCGGTTGGGCCGATCACGGCAGCCTGGCGCTGGCGATGTTTCCCGGGCGGGGCGTCGAGGAGTCGGCGGTGCTGCTCAAGCAGATTCGTTCGACGATTCAGTCCCGCGACTAGATTTCGGTCCCGCGACTGAGTTGGACCTGGGCCTCTCGTGGTGGGCGTACAAACGGAAAAGGGCCACCCCCTGTTGGGGGTGGCCCTTTAACCATGTTGAGTCCGGCGGCGTCCTACTCTCCCACATCCTCCCGGATGCAGTACCATCGGCGCTGGTGGGCTTAGCTTCCGGGTTCGGAATGTGACCGGGCGTTTCCCCACCGCTATAACC
>NZ_JBTIXF010000054.1:0-46017 GCF_055793945.1 Plantactinospora sp. A48
CCCATCGTGATACGAAATCGAATCCCACGAATCCTTCCAACACTGGTTCTCCAACCCGTTACGGGTGTTACGCCGCTCGTACCACACGTACCCGTTCCCCATCAGATCCGCATACTCATCAATCCACCGCAACGCCTCCCGCGCCTCGAACTCCAACTCCCGCACCAACGCCGTATCACCACTCCACCGCTCGTACTCATCCAGCAGAATCACGAACAGACACGTACTGTCCGCCGCGCCGTAGTACGGGGTGTGCGGCTGGTCCGCGAAGGCTGCCGTCTCGCCGTACCGCATCTCGTGCAGGATCTTGCCCGGGTCCTCGTCCCGGAAGTCGTCGAAGCGGGTGCCCTGGAGGGCGGCCAGGGCCCGCAGGCAGGTCGTCGACAGTTCGGGGGTGAACGCGAGGGTCTGCAGGCAGGTGAAGATGCTGTCCCGGCCGAACATCGTCATGAACCACGGCAGCCCGGCCGCCGGCAGCGCCTGCCCGGGCAGCGACAGCGGGGAGAACCGCAGCGCCGCCAGGTCGGCGAGGCTGCGGTCGTACGCCCGGCTCAGCGCGTCGCACTCGCAGCTCATCTTCGGCGCGGCGGCCAGCCACCGTTGCAGGTCGTGCTGTAGTGCCATCCGCTCGGGACCGTGCGACTGGACCCCCATCCGCAGGTCCCGGCCGCCCGGTCCGACGGCGGTGGTCCGGACCAGCAGTTCGGTGGCCCAGGAGCCGCCGACCTCGACCTCGACCTCGAAGCTCAGTCCCCGCTCGTCCAGCTGGGCGGGCTCGGTTGACGAGATGAGCGTCTCCCGCCGGTAGTCCTCCCGGTGGTAGCCCAGGCGCAGCAGCTCCGGTTCCGCCTGGGCGTAGTACTCGCCCTTCTTGTTCAGGACCTCGTCCTTGATCTCGAACAGGTCGGCGAAGTCGGCGCCGGCCTCCAGCCGCAGCGAACAACGCAGCGTCTGCTCGCCGTGGTTCAGCACGGTTATCCGCTCCCGGAAACTGCCCCCGATCTCCCGCTGGCGGATCACCGAGACCTTGGCGTCGCCGTGATTGTTCGCCATGGCGGGTACGAGGAAGAAGCGCGTCTCGTAGTACTGCAGGTCGTCCACCGAGAGCCGGTTCAACCGGTGGCCGTCCATCGTGAGCACCCAGCGGGACAGGTACCGGGTGTCCAACGAGAACAGTCCGGTCGGCGTGCTCGGGGATCCCTCGATGTCGCCGCGCCCGTCGCAGACCACGAACGTGTTGCCGTCAAGGATGCTGACCAGGTCCTCGCTCACCTGTCGGCCCTCTCCGCTATCCGCCGCCGCGGCCCACGTGAATCCGGTGGGCCCGGGAAGAGCCGCTCGATCCGCAGGATCAGCACCGCGTTGCCGGTCAGGGTGATCGCGCCACGGAGGATCGCCGCGATGGTGTTCGCCTCACCCCGGATCAGCTGCGCGAACAACCTCGGGTTGGTGTTGACGACCAGGTCGGCTTCCCGGTCCTCACGCGACACCTGGACCTCGCCCCGGTCGATGACCATCGCCCAGTGCTCGCTGTGCGCCTCCTCGTGCAGGTCGAACCGCACGGTGCCGACGACCTTCTCCAGCAGCGGCTGATGCTGGCTGCGGTCAAGATCCCCGAAGAACTGGCTGATCACGTAGTCGTCGTCCGTCATCCGCGCTCCCCCGCTGCCGGTCCGCCCGCCGCCGAACCCTGCGACGGGCGGTACCCGTCTCAGTTGTTCGGCTCGTCCGCGCTGATGTCGGCGAGCACGGACTGCGGTTCCCGCTCCACGGCGAGGTCGCCGAGCGAGACCAGCCCGATCAGCTGGCCTTCCTCGATCACCGGAAGCCGGCGGACGCCGTACGTCCGCATCAGGTCCGCCGCCGCCACCGCGTCGTCGTACTGGCTGACGGTGACGATGTCCTGGCTGGTGATCTGGTTCAGCCGGGAAATGTCCGGGTCCATGTTTTCCGCCACGCCACGGACCGTTATGTCGCGGTCCGTCACGATGCCTATCACGTCGTCGCCATTGGTGACGATGACGTCTCCGATCGCCCGGTCCCGCATCTCCTGGGCGGCCGCGGTCAGCGTGTCGTTGCCGTCCATCGTGACCAGGCGGGTCGTCATGAACTCTCCGACCGTAGTCATCCCGTGGCTCCCCTCTTACTGACGGTGGTCAGCAGCGGGTACCCGGTCGTCGGGTCAGGTAACGTCCCGGTGGCGGGTGCGCGGCCAGCGGGGCTGGTCAGCCTCCGGCCAGCACCAGCTCGGCGATCTGCACGGCGTTCAGCGCGGCGCCCTTGCGGAGGTTGTCCCCGGAGCAGAACAGCGCCAACCCGTTCGGCGCCGTCTCGTCGGCGCGGATCCGACCCACGTACGTCGGGTCCTGACCGGCCGCCCGCAGCGGGGTCGGCACGTCCGCCAGCACCACACCCGGCGCCCGCCCCAGCAGTTCCCGGGCCCGCTCCGGCGGCAGTGGCGCGGCGAACCGGGCGTTGATCTGCAACGAGTGGCCGGTGAAGACCGGCACCCGGACGCAGGTGCCGGAGACCGCCAGGTCGGGAATGCCGAGGATCTTCCGGCTCTCGTTGCGGAGCTTCTGCTCCTCGTCGGTCTCGCCGGATCCGTCGTCCACCAGCGAACCGGCCAGCGGCAGCACGTTGAAGGCCACCGGCTCCGCGAACACGCGCGGTGCCGGGAACGTCGCGGCCGAACCGTCCATCGTGAGCTCCGCGGCCTGCTCGGCGACCTTGCGGACCTGCTCGTCCAGCTCCGCCACGCCAGCCAGGCCGGCTCCGGAGACCGCCTGGTACGTCGAGACGACCATCGCGACCAGCCCCGCCTCGTCGTGCAGCGGGCGCAGCACCGGCATCGCCGCCATCGTCGTGCAGTTCGGGTTGGCGATGATCCCCCGGGGCCGGACGGCGGCGGCCGCCGGATTGACCTCGGCGACCACGAGCGGCACCTCGGGATCCATCCGCCAGGCGGAGGAGTTGTCCACTACCACGGCACCGGCCTCGGCGACCCGGGGCGCCAACTCCCGCGCGGTGCCCTTGCCCGCCGAGAACAGCGCCAGATCCAGCCCGCGGTAGTCCGCCGTGGCGGCGTCCTCGACCGGAAGCTCGACGTCCCGGAAGGACAGCGTGCGGCCCGCCGAACGCGCCGACGCGAAGAGTCGGAGCTCGTCGACCGGGAAGTTCCGCTCGGCCAGCAACCGTCGCATCACGCCGCCGACCTGGCCGGTGGCCCCCACAATGCCGATCCTCATGGGGTCAGGCTACCGATTGGCGGACCGGTTCAGACCGCGACATCGGTCACTTCACCGAGCCCGGAGGCGACCAGCTCGTCCCGGATCACCGCGGCGTCGCCCTCGACGACCAGCGTGAGGTGCTCCGGACGCAGGTACGTCGCGGCCGCCGCGGAGACGTCCGACACCGTGGCGGCGAGCAGTTCCGCGCGCAGCCGGGCGTGGTAGTCGTCGGGCAGGCCGTACACGACCAGGGTGGCCAGTGCGCCCGCGATGGCCCGGGGGGTCTGCAACTCCACCGACAGCTGACCGGCCCGCCAGGACCGGGCCACCGCCAGCTCCTCCTCGGTCACCCCTTCGGCCTGGGTACGGGCGATCTCGCCGACCGCGTCGACCAGGGCGGGCGCGGTCACGGCGGTCTGCACCCCGGAGGCCACCACGAACCGGCCGAACAGCCGGGAGAGCCCGAAATCGGCCCGGATCCCGTACGTGTAGCCGCGTACCTCCCGGATCAGGTGGTTGAGCCGGGACGTGAACGCGCCGCCCAGCACGGTGCCGGCCAGGGTCATCGGCACGAAGTCGGGGTGGGCCCGGTGCGGTGCCGGGTGTCCCAGCCGCAGCGTGGACTGCACCGACCCGGGCCGGTCCACCAGCAGGATCCGGCGCTGCCGGTACGAGGAGTCGTACGGCTCACCGGTCCGGACCGGGCCACCAGTGGTGCCGCCGAAGGCGGTCCGCCCCAGCGCGTCGAGGTCGATCCGGTCCAGGTCGCCGGCCACCAGCAGGGTGCCCGGCCCGGTCAGCCAGTCCCGGTGGAACGCCGTCACGTCCTCGACGGTCACCGCGGCGACCGAGTCCGGGTCACCGCCCATGGGCCGGCCGTGCCGCCGGTCGGAGCCGAACACGTCGGCCCGCAGGGCGGCGTCGGCCCGCGGCCCGGGATTCGCCCACTGCATCCGTACCGCGGTGGCCTCGTCGTCCCGGACCCGGGCCACGTCGGCGGGGTCGAGCCTGGGCGTACGGACCGCCTCCGCCAGCAGTTCCACGGCGGCCGGCAGCCGTTCGGGCGGGACCTGCACGGTGGCCCGGAAGGAATCCCAGTCCGCCTCCACGCCCAGCCCGGTGCCCAGCCCCTCCAGCGCCAGCGCGTACGCCCCGGCGTCGCGGGTCGTGCTGCCCTCCTCGATGGCCTTGGCCACCACGCCGACCAGTCCCTCCCGGCCCGCCGGCTCGCGCAGCGCCCCGGCGTCGAGCAGCAGGCTGGCCACCGCGAGGTTGTGACCGGGCAGGTGCGCGGCCACCACCACGCCGCCCGCCACGTCGCGCCGGACCACCCGGGGAAAGCGGTACGACCGGGTGGCACCCGGACCGGGACGATCGGCGATCAGCTTCACGCGTTCTCCTCGGGCAGGTAGGTCAGGGTGACCCGGTCGGCGGGTCGGAGCACCTCGGCGGCCACCTCGGCCACCTGTTCGGCGGTCACCGAGAGCCAGGCCGGGAGCCGGTCGGCGGCGCGGGTCGGGTCGCCGAACTGGGTGGCGTACCGGCTCAGCGTGTCCGCCCGGCCCTCGACGGTGGCCAACTGCCGCCACCAGGCCGTGGTGAGCAACGCCCGGACCCGGTCTATCTCCGCCGGGCTGGGCGGCTCGGCCGCCAGCCCGTCGACCACCTCGGCCAGCCCACCCTCCAGGTCGTCGGCCGAGACCCCGGGCCGGGCGGTGGCCTCGATGATCAGCGGCGCCGGCCCCCATCGCAGGTCGACGCCGTACGCCTCGACGCTGTCCGGTTGGGCCAACCGCCTGCCGTCGGCGACGCGCTGGTAGAGCCGGCTGCCCCGGCCGCTGCCGAGCACCGCGGCCAGAACGGTGCAGGCGTCGTACTCGGGGGTGCCGAACGGGTCTGCGCGGTGCGCCAGGAAGACCCTGGGGGCGGGCACGTCGGCGGTGACCGTCTCCCGGGCCGGTACGCCGGTCGCCGGCACCACCAGCCCGTCCGGGGCCGGCGGGATGTCCGGGCGTGGTTCGAGACCGCCGAAGTACCGCCGGGCCAGCCCGAACACCTCGTCCGGGGTGGTGTCGCCGACCACCGTGAGCACCGCGTTGTTGGGCGCGTAGTAGGTGCGGTGGAACTCCTGGAAGGTGGCCAGGTCGGCCGCGTTCAGGTCGGCCATGGACCCGATCGTCGGGTGATGGTACGGGTGGCCCGGCGGGTACAGCAGGGCCAGCAACCGCAGCCAGGCGTCGCCGTACGGCACGTTCTCGTACCGCTGGCGCCGCTCGTTCTTGACGACCTCCCGCTGGTTGTCCAGCTTCTCGTCGGTCAGCGCGGGCACCAGGCCGCCCATCCGGTCCGCCTCCAGCCACAGGGCCAGGGCGAGGTGTTCCGCGGGCACGGTCTCGAAATAGTTGGTGCGGTCCGAGTTCGTGGTCGCGTTCAGCGAACCGCCGGCGCCCTGCAACAGCCGGAAGTGCTCGGTCTTGGCGACGTTGACCGAGCCCTCGAACATCAGGTGCTCGAAGAGATGGGCGAACCCGCTCTGCCCCTCCGGCTCGTGCCGCGCGCCGACGTCGTACCAGAGGTTGACGGCCACCACGGGAGCGTTGTGGTCCTCGCTCACCACCACCCGCAGGCCGTTGTCCAGTCGGGTCTGTTCGATCGGCCAGGGGTAACCGGTCTCGGGCATGCCCAGAACGTTAGCGGATACCCACCCTTGGTAGGAGTACGCGCACGCCGACCCCCTGCAAGGAAGGGCACCTTGTTATCGCTTTTTGTACAGGAAGGGCCCCTTCTTAACTCCACGTCGGGAGTACGCCGGGCGGGTTCCGGGTACCGGCCGGGTCATGAGTGAGCACAGCAGCGTAGACGGTCGGGTGGAGTCACGTGCCGGGCATCTGCTCCCGGAGGAGCGGGTGGTCGGCAGCGCGGATCCGGAGGCGCAGGCCGAGGCCATTCTGGCCGAGTCGGACATCCGGGAGGCCGACCAGCGCGCCGCACCGGACACCATCCTCGAACACCGGACCTCGACGGAGGCCGCCGCCGTCGAGCCGCCGGACTGAGCCGCGACGGCACCGGCCGGCCCGGAGTTGCGGATCGGCGGTGCGCGACGGGTCCGCCGCGTCAACTTCGCCGCGTCAACAAGGGACCCTTCCTATACAAAAAGCGATAACAAGGTGCCCTTCCTTACCGCCCTGCAGCGCTCGGGGGGCGCAAACTCGTCGGCACCGAAAAGGCGCCGCCCACGACCTCGCGGTCATGGGCGGCGCCGGGTGTCGGTGTGCAGGTCGCCTCTCGGCGAGTGGCACAACGTGGCTCCGGCCGAACCGGTATTCCACGAAGGCAATTTAGGTGAGGCCCGGGGACACTGGACACACCGACAGTCGTTCCAACCGCGCCTCCGGTGCCGATGTTCCGGGCCGAGGTGTAACCCGGGTCACTCCATTGGCCGGTGTCGGACCCCGCGCCCGTTTGACCCGGCTCCTGCCGGGTAGCTGTGAGCTGTGACCGACGAGACCCGCCAGCGGCTGGACGACCTGCTCGATGACCTGTGGTCCGGGCAGGAGCGCGTGACGCAGGCCGAGATCCACCGGCGGGCCGTGGCCGCCGAGATGCCGGCGGACCTGCTGACCCGGATCACCGCGATGCCCGAGGGCGAGTACGCGGCAGACGAGGCGGCGGAACTGCTGGGCGGCACGGCCGGCTGAGCTTCGATCCCACCCCGCCGTGATCAAGTCTCCGGCTTTGCGGTCCTTCCCCAATCCGCCGAGTCCACCGGTTCGAAGGAGTCCTCCATGACCGACAGCAACCTGCCCGACCACGACCCGGCGGACGAGAGCCTGCCGGCGATCGGTCAACCCCGTTCCGGCCCGGACCCGGACGCCGACCCGGACTTCGCCGGTGAACACGACGAGACCGCCGTCTCCAGTGACATCATCACCGATGATGACGCCGGGGACCGTGAGCCCGAGGCGCCACGTGGGTGGTCGGGCATGCAACGTTGAGGCGTACGTCGAGCGGGGCACTGCCGTTCGGCGGTGCCCCGCTCGCTGTTCGTGGCCTCACCCGGTCTTGGCGGTTTCGTGACCGGCGGCTCGGGGATGGCCCTCGGCCGCCTGCTGCGCGACCGCGTATCCCATCTGGAGGAAGTCCGAGGCGGCGACGGCGGTCAACGCCGTCGCGACGAGCCGGGTCAGCCGGGGGGCCAGGACGAGTCCCCCGGTCAGACCGGTGGCTATCCAGACGGCCAGACAGAACGGGCAGCTCAACAGCTCGCCGATGGCGTGCCGGGTACCGCTGCCGGAGTCCCGCACCTGTTCCATCACCTCGCCGCTGCCGATCGGCCGGTCGTAACGGGTGAACGGCGCCCGCAGCGGGCTGGTGACGGCGTCCTTGGCGAGGAGCCGGCTGAGCTTGTGGGTGGCGATCGACAGCAGCACCACGTCGGCGGTCGCCGGTCGCTCCGGCACCGGCCGACCGGTGGCCCGGACGAGGCCGGCGATCCCGCTGATCACCCCGCCGTACGTGGTCATCGCCACCAGATAGCCGCCGAGCGGGCGGTGTTCGTGCGGCGCGTACGCCTGGCGCAACCGGCCGATCCTGTCACGAAGGCTCATCGTCGCTCTTTCCCGTGCGTCAGTTGCGGACGGATCAACCGGCGGTGAGGTCACCGGCGACCTCCGGGTCCGGAGCGTCCAGGGCGCCGCCGCTCCCTCGGCGACGCGGTCACCCGACGTCGCGCAGTCGGTGCGGGTCGACCTCCCGGCCGGGGAACCGGGTCAGGTACTCGGTCTCCAGGTCGGCGGTCCGCCGCAGGTGGTTGGCGAGCGCCGAGTCGGCGGCGTGCCGCAGCGTGTCGAGGCGGGTGCGGTGCAGGCTGTGCATCTCCCGCAGCAGGTCCTCGTCGGCCAGTTCGGCCGGATCCACCCCCAGCGGCTCGGGCTCCTCGGCACCGAGGTCGGGGACCGTGGCGGCGGCCGGACCCGCGCCGTCCCATCCGCTGACCCGCTGTTCCGGGCTGTCGGCCATCAGCCGGCCCGCACCGGCCGGCGTGAACTGATCACGTATGGGGTCGCTCATCGTCGCTCCCGGGGTCTCGTCGCGGTCTACCGCCTACACCGTTGCCCGCCCCGGCCGCCACCAAACCCAGCCGGGGGCACCAGAGCGGGGGGCGGCGCGCTGCTACGACGGGCCGTCGGAGTGGCGCGGGCCCGCCGGTACGCTCGATGCCATGCGACGGCTGTTGACCCCGGGCTGGCTGGTGCGGCACGCACTGACCGTGCTGCTGGTCGCGGCCTTCCTGGGGCTCGGTTGGTGGCAGATCAGCCGGGCCGCCGACGGAAACACCCTCAGCTGGGGGTACGCGGTAGAATGGCCGGTGTTCGCCGGTTTCGTGGTTTTTCTCTGGTTCCGGGAGCTTCGACACACTCTGCGCGCTCCGGCCGACCCGGATCCTCGGCCCGACACCGACCTCGCGACCCGCGGGAATGCCGATTCGGGCCCGGATGGTGCCGGCACCGACGCAGCCGATCCCGGGCCCGGCCCCGGGGGCACTCGGGGGACCCGGGGCACCGGAGGCGCCCGCGCCGAGGACACCGATCGGGACGCGGCGATGGTTGGCCCGGTGCGCGCGGGCGGTTCCACCTCCACCGGCTTCCGACCCCCGGTCCGCACCGCACGGCGGCCGGCCACACCCGTCGACCCCGGCGAGGACGATCGGCTGGCCGCGTACAACGATTATCTGTCCTGGTTGAACGCCAATCCCGGCGCCCGGCCGGGCGACTACCCCGGCTGAGGCCGGCAGGAAGGAACGGACCGTGGGCGCAGCCCTGACCCGATACCGCGTGATCGCGTACGTCGTGGGTGTGGTGTTGATCGTGCTCGTGGCGATCGGCATGCCCCTCAAGTACATCTGGCACGACGAGACGGTGGTGGCCACCGTCGGCCCGGCGCACGGCTTCCTCTACCTGGTGTATCTGGCCGCCGCTTTCGACCTGGGCCGTCGGGCGAACTGGCCGTTGAAGCGGATGGCGCTCGTGATGCTCGCCGGCACCGTGCCGTTCGTCTCGTTCTATGCCGAGCGCCGGGTCACCGCCTGGCTGGGTGACCGGGAAGCGACGACCGCCGAGCCGCCGCTGGCCCGCCAGGCCGGCTGACCGACACCCGGGCACCGGCAGGCGTCGGCTCCGGGCAGGACCGGCCCTTGGCAGCGCCGACCCTGACCGGATGGGCGAGCACCACGTCACTACCGAGAGCTTTCAGCCAATAACTCGAAGTAATGGTGACATTCCGTTGATCGGGCTATTTTGGCGCGAATCGCACACATCGTGCTGACGGGGCCCGACTTTCGGGTTACCTTGGGCCCGCTGGGCCGGTCGTCCGTCACCGAGTGGGTGGCCCCGGCCCGGTGCCGTCGCCTCGCCGGCCCACCTCGGTGACCCTCGGGTTGCCGCGTCCGGGCCCGGAAGCCCCCGTCCCGGGTCGCCACCAGCCTTCCGGGACCCGAAGCGGCGGGCGGAAGAAGGGTTCACCTCTTGTCGCCAGTGCGCGTCCTGCTGCGCACGCTCGCCATGGCCGGCGTGTCGGCCATGCTGGTCGCACCGACCTCGGTGGCCCAGGCCGCCCCCTCGGTGGACGAGTTGACGCAGCAGATCAACCAGGCATCGGCCCAGCTGGAGAAGAAGGTCGAGTCCTACAACCGGCTCAACGAAGAGATCAAGAAGACCCGGGCCGCCTCGGGCGAGCTGGCCAAGAAGCTCGGTCCGCTGCAACAGCAGATGGAGCAGGCTCAGACCCAGGTCGGACAGTTGGCCGCCACCGCGTACATGACGGGTGGACTGCGTACCGCCGGTGCTCTGCTGGAGACGACCAGCGCCGACACCCTGGCCAGCAACCTGGGCACGCTGGACCAGCTGGCCCGGGACCGGCAGCAGAAGGTCTCCGGCTTCACCCGCTCCCAGCAGGAGTTCATCGCCGAGAAGGCTCGGCTGGACGAGACCCTGGCCCGGCAGACCGCGCAGGCCAAGGAGCTGGACGCGGGCAAGAAGAAGATCGAGGGAGACCTCGACCGGTTGTACAAGATGCGCCGGGCCGCCTACGGCTCGGAGCGCTCGTCCGGCGGTTCCTACTCGGGCAAGATCCCGGCCGTCTCCGGCAAGGCCGGGGTGGCGGTGAAGTACGCGTACGGGGCGATCGGCAAGCCGTACGTCTGGGCCGCGGACGGCCCCGACGGGTACGACTGTTCCGGGCTCACCATGGCCGCCTGGCGGTCCGCCGGGAAATCCCTGCCGCACAACGCGGCGATGCAGTGGGACGCGGTGTCGCACATCGGACGCGGCTCGCTGAAACCGGGTGACCTGGTGTTCTACAGCTCGCTGGGGCACGTCGCGCTCTACGTGGGCAGCGGGAAGGTGATCCACGCCCCGCAGGCCGGCGAGGACGTCAAACTCGCCAGCGTGGACATGATGACGCCCTACGGCTACGGCCGGGTCCGGTAGGCACCCGGACCGATCCAGCCGGCAGCGAGCACCGGCGGCACCGACCGGACGGGTCAACCGCCGGACCGGCGGCACCGGCCGGACGGTAAGCACCAAGCCGGATCTTCCGGTACCAACGACGGCGAACGGCCGGCGCCCATTCGGACGCCGGCCGTTCGCCGTACATTCCGGTCCGATCCGCCGAGACCGGCGGGTCGGAACGTGGGTCAGGCCGCCTGCAACCCCTCGGCGCGAGCCAGCTCACGGAGCCGGCCGAGCGCCTGGATCTCCAGCTGCCGGATCCGCTCACGGGACAGCGAGAACCGCGACGCGACCTCGGTGAGCGAGTGCTCCCGTCCGTCCTCCAGGCCGTACCGGGCCCGCATGATGCCGGCGGACCGGTCGTCGAGGTGGTTGAGCAGGCCCTCGATCCGCTGCCGCTCCAGCGCCGTCAGCACGACCTCCTCCGGAGAGGGAGCGTCGCTGTCGGCCACCAGGTCACCGAGGTTGGTGTCGCCGTCGTCGCCGACCGGCGTGTCCAGCGAAACGGTGTCCTGCGACCAGCGGACCAGTTCGCTCACCCGCTCGACCGTCACGCCCAGCGCCTTGGCGATCTGCTCGGGCTCCGGGTCGCCGCCCAGCTCGCGGGTGAGCTGTCGGGCCACGTTGCGCATCCGGTTGACGTCCTCGACCAGGTGCACCGGCAGCCGCACGGTCCGCTCCTGCTGCGCGATGGCCCGGCTGATCGCCTGCCGGATCCACCAGGTGGCGTACGTCGAGAACTTGTATCCGCGCTCGTAGTCGAACTTCTCGACCGCCCGCACGAGACCCGTGTTGCCCTCCTGGATCAGGTCCAGCATCGGCATTCCGGATCGCACGTAGCGCCGGGCGATCGACACGACCAGCCGCAGGTTGGCCCGGATGAACAGGTCCTTGGCCCGCTCGCCGTCGGCCACCAGCCGGTCCAGCTCGGCCCGGTCGACGCCGTCCGGAATCCGGTCGGTGTCGAGCAGGTGCTCCGCGTAGAGTCCGGCCTCGATCGACTTGGACAGCTCGACCTCCCGGGCCGCGTCGAGCAACGGTGTACGGGAGATCTCGTGCAGGTAGACACCGACCAGGTCCCGCTCCTCGGCAACCTCGTCGGTTCGCATAACGATGTTCTTATCCACGTTGCCCACGATCCCCTCGTTCGCGCCGGTCGCCCGGTTCCTTGCCGTCCGCACTACCGTCAGCCCCTCCCCGGTAACCTCCGCCATGCCCCCCGGTGCTGACATCTACACAACAGATGAGACGCATCAGGGATTCCGTGTGGTGAGTCGAAAGTGTCACGAATGCCTGGGTAGTTGCTGAGAGCACAATCGGGGTTTGCTGTCAGGCGCCCCGTCGGGATCGGTAGAAGCCGTGTAACCCGTGCGGCGGGGCCGGCGATGGCCGCGCGCTACCCACTTGCCGGACCTCATAACACCATGACGTTTGCGATGCCCGCAGCGACGCGCGTCACCACATGATTGCGACGCTCGTCACGTCCCGCCCGACGACGAGCGGTGGTTCACGGCCGCCCGGAGAATACCCGTGGGCCCCGCCGCCAATCCCGGACCGGCCGGCCCACCGGGTCGGTATCACGGCCGGGCGGTGGGCATCCACGGGGCCCGGGGGTGGGTGACACCGGGCCCGGAAGGCGGGCGACACGGGGCCGGGCGGTGGGCGGCACGGTCAGGAGGCGAGCAGCGCGAGCGCTCCCCGGACCTGGTGCGCCGAGCGGGCCAGCGCCACCCGGGCATCGGCCACCGCCGCCCCGGAGACCAGCGCGACGAGGGCGGGTTTGACCTCGCCGCCGGCCTCGGCCAGGGTCCGGCGCGAAGTCTCCTCGTCGCAGCCGGTGGCGTCCATGAGCATCGAGATCATTCGGCCCCGCAGCTTGGCGTTGGTCGCCACCATCTCGATCATCAGGTTCGAGTAGACCCGCCCGAGTCGCACCATGACCGCCGTGGAGAAGGCGTTCAGCACGAGCTTCTGGGCGGTAGCCGCCTTCATCCGGGTCGACCCGGTGACCACCTCGGGACCGGTGTCCACCCCGAGGAACACCCGCACCTCGGCGGCCGCGGCGGCGTCCGGGTCGGCGCAGAGCAGCACGGTCTCCGCCGGTAACCCGCGGGCCGCGCGCAGGGCGCCGAGCACGTACGGGGTACGACCGCTGGCGGCCAGGCCGATCACGAGGTCACCGGGCCGTACGCAGGCCAGCGCCTCGGCCCGACCGGCCGGCTCGTCGTCCTCCGCGTCCTCCACCGCCCGGGTGAGGGCGGCCGTACCGCCGGCCAGGTGCGCGCAGAACCAGTCCGGCGGCGCGTTGTACGTCGGCGGCAGTTCCGCCGCGTCGAGCACCCCGAGCCGGCCGGAGGTGCCGGCGCCGAAGTAGTGGATCCGACCGCCGGACCGCAGCGCCGCCGTACCGAGGTCGACGGCCACCGCCAACTCGTCCAGGACCGCCGCGACGGCGGCCGGCACCTGCTGGTCCGCGTCATTGATCAACGCGAGCACCGCACGGCTGGACATCAGATCGAGATCGGTGCTGAGTGGATGCCGGCGCTCGGTCGGCGCGCCCACCCGGACCACGGCGCGGGCTTCGTCGAGGTCGATCCCGCCGTCCCGGCCGACCGCCGGATCGCCGGACGGGGTCATGCCCGCCTCCGGCCCGGGCCGTCGACCCGGTGCGGTCGCACCGCGTCCGCGGTGGCCTCCAGCGCTCTGCGGGCCCGGGACCGGTTGCGGGCGGCCACCCCCACGAACAGGCAGTCCACGACGGTCAGCTGGGCCAGCCGGCTGGCCGTGGCACCGGACCGGTACGTCGTCTCCCGGGCCGCCGTGGTGAGCACGAAGTCGACGACCTCGGTGATCGGCGAGCGCGGGAAGTTGGTGAGCGCCACGGTGGTGGCGCCCCGGCCCCGTGCCTGCTCGAGCACCTCGATCACGTCCGAGGTGGTGCCGGTGTGTGAGATGCCGACGGCCACGTCGCCCTTGCTGAGCAGGGCCGCCGAGGTCAGCGCGGTGTGTACGTCCGGGAAGTAGAAGGCGATCCGGCCGATCCGGTGCAGCTTCTGCTGGAAGTCGCTGGCCACGAAGCCGCTGGCCCCCGCACCGTAGATGTCGATCCGGGCGGCGGCGCCGATCGCCTCGACGACCCGCTCGCAGACCTCCGGGTCGAGCTGTTCGGCGGTCTCCTCCACGGCCCGCGCGTCGTTGAACGCGATGGTGGCGATGATCTGGGCCAGGTCGGCGCCGGGCGGGATGTCGCCACCGACCACCCGGGCGTCCACCGGCTCGATCCGGCGGGCCGCCTCCGCGGCGAGCCGGATCCGCAACTGCGGGTAACCGTCCATGCCGACGGACCGGCAGAACCGGATCACTGTCGCCTCGGATGTCTCGGCCGCGGTGGCGAGGTCGGTGATGGTCCGCCGGGCGGCGTCGGCCGGATCGGCGACGACCAACCGGCCGACCCGCTGCTCGGCCGGCGAGAGCGACGGCAGCAGGCCGCTGATGTGGACGATGAGCCCACCACCGCTGGAGTGGGTCGCGGAAATCTTCGCACTCTTCGCCACGCATGAAACTTACTTTCACCAGGCCGGAGCGTCAACCACGACACGGCCGGCGTGGCGTCCCCCACCGGCCGAGCGGGTCGGCGGGTCACGCGACGTCGCGGGTGTGCCATTTCCGCAGCACCGCCACCTCCTCCTCGGCGGTCAGTCCCCCGCTCGAAACGTCGGCCGGATGCTCCGACAGCCACTGGAGGGTGGCCGCGGCGGTCTCGGCTACCGGCCGCACGGCCAACCCGGCCGCCGCCGCGAGCGTGGCGTCCCGGGACATCACTCCGGCCTGCTCCGGCACCCGCAGCCAGAGCGGCAGGGACCGCTCCCCGGACCACTCCCGGACGTCGTTCGCGGCCAGGAAGTCCTGGTCGACCCAGGTCAGTTCGGGGTCCGGGCGACCCACCCCGGCGGCCACGCCGGCCAGGAACTCCGCGCGGGGCAGCACCGGCCCGACCCCGTCGTACGTGCCGGCCAGTCGATCCCGGGCGGCCCGTACCAGCCAGGCGGCGAGGTCCCGGACGTCGACGAACTGCACCGGTTCGTCCGGCCGGCCCGGCGCCAGCACCTCGCCGCCGCGGGCGAGCCGGGCCACCCAGTAGGGGAACCGGTCGCTCGGGTCCTCCGGGCCGATGATCAACCCGGCTCGGCAGATGAACGACCGGTCCGCGCCGAGCGCGGTCAGCACCTCCCGCTCGGCGGTGACCTTGCACCGGCCGTACCACTCGAAACCGGGACCGGTCCCGTCCACCTCGGGCGGCGCGGGCGCCAGCAGTGGGGCGTCGGGCCGCTGGCCGGGGGTGGCCTCGTCGGCGTACACGGACACTGTGGAGACGAAGACCCAGTGCCGGGTCCGTTCGGCGAGCGTCGCCAGCGCGTGCCGGACGTGACTGGGCCGCCGCGCCACGTCGACCACCGCGTCGAACGGGCCGGTGAGCGTCGCCAGGCCGTCCGGATCGTCGCGGTCCACCGTGACGAACCGGGCGCCCGGCACCGGTTCACCCGCCCGGCCCCGGGCCGCGCAGGTGACATCGTGGCCCTCGTCGAGGGCCTGCCGGGCGACCGCCCGGCCGAGAAAGCGGGTACCGCCGAGAACGAGAAGTCGCATGGCCGCGATCCTCGCCGGCCCACCGCCGCGGCGGCCAGGTTCTTACGCCGTGGGCAGAGCTTCTTATGCCGTGGGCAGAGCGGACGCCCGTGCGTCACCGACTGTGGCACACGGGTTACGGTTCACCGCATGGTGAGCACGGATCCCGGACCGGCGGCTACCGGACCGATGGCGACCGGAACGGTGGCGACCCGTACCGCGTTGGTGACCGGCGGTCGCGGCGGCCTCGGGGCCGCGGTCGTCACGGACCTGGTCGCGGCCGGTTGGCGGGTCGTCGTGCCGGTACGGCCCGGGGCGGAACCGCCGCCCGGCAGCGGTACGTCCGGCGGCCCGGTGGTCGAGGTGGCCACCGACCTCACCGACCCGGATCAGGTCGACCGGGCGGTGGCCAGCGCCGCGAGCGAGGTCGGCGCCCCGCTGCGCGCCGTGGTCAACCTCGCCGGTGGGTACGCCTCCGGCCGGCTGGTCCACGAGACCTCGCTGGCCGACTTCGAGCGGATGCTCCAGACGAACCTGCGGCCGACGTACCTGGTGACCCGGGCCGCCCTGCCCCGACTGATGGCCGCCGGGGGTGGCTCGATCGTCTGCGTCTCGGCCCGGGCCGCGACGGCCCCGTTCCCCGGGGCGGCCGGATACGTGACCGCGAAGGCCGCGGTGCTGGCCTTCGCCTCGGCGGTGGCCGTGGAGTACCGGAGGGCCGGCGTGCGGTGCAACACCGTGCTGCCCAGCGTGATCGACACCCCGGCCAACCGTGCCGCCCAGCCGGCCGCCGACCACTCCCGGTGGGTCTCGCCCGCCGAGATCGCCGGGGTGATCCGGTTCCTGGTCGGCGACGAATCCGCCCCGACCAGCGGCGCCGCCATCCCGGTCTACGGCCGCGCCTGACCCGCCCCCACCCTCCCGCCCCGCCCGGGCCCGCCTCCCGGGCGGGTGGGACAGGTGTGAACGGCCGGAATGCCGGGTAACGGGATATCTCCACCCCACCGAGTAGATCCGAGCGCGGGGCGAGCGGGAGACATTGATGGCAGAACGCGGGGACGAGAGCCTGGTAGACACCCTCAAGCGGGTGGCGGCCGTCCTCAAACAGTCCGAGATCCCGTTCGCGCTCGGCGGCAGCTTCGCCGTCTACGCGCACGGTGGCCATTCCAGCGATCACGACGTCGACTTCCTGCTCCAGGAGCAGGATGTCGAACGCGCCCTCGAGGCGCTGGCGGCGGCCGGCTTCCGTACCGAACACCCGCCGGAGGACTGGCTGGTGAAGGTGTACGACGAGGACCGGATGGTGGATCTGATCCACCGGCCCATCGAAACGCCGGTGACGGCCGAGACGTTCGCCGACACCGTCGTACGGCCCGTGGACGCCATCCACATGCCGGTGCTCTCGGCCACCCAGCTGATGGTGCACAAGCTGCTCAGCTTCTCCCAGCACTACTGCGACTTCGCCCGGGGCCTGCCGCTGGCCCGGTCCCTGCGCGAGCAGATCGACTGGGACCGGGTCCGCAAGGAGACGGAGCACTCGCCGTACGCGGAGGCGTTCCTGATCCTGCTCGACCGGCTGGACGTCGTACCGCTGCCGGGCGTGAAGGAGATGACCGCATGACCGAGAGCTATCCCCGAACCGGGGCCCAACCCCCCGCGGACTACCTTGAGGCGGCCGTGCAGCGGCTGCTCACCGAGAACGCGGACGTGGCGGAACAGGGCATCACGGTGACCCGCCGGGACGACACGCTGGTCCTCTGCGGCGAGGTGGAGAGCGCTCGCCGCCGGGACGAGATCCTCCGGCTGGTCGTGGAGCACTTCCCCGACGTACCGGTGGCCGTCGACATCGGGCTGGTCCGGTCACAGCCGCCGACCGAGGTCGAGGACCTGCGATGACCGGGGCGGACCTCGATGACCGGGGAGGACCTGGGATGGCCGGGGAGGGCAGCGTGATCAGGATCGCGGCGGTCGGGGACGTCCATCTCGACCAGGATGTCGTGGGCCGGTTCCGGCCCGCGCTGGAGCGGCTGGCCGAGCACGCCGACGTGCTGCTGCTGGCCGGCGACCTGACCCGGCACGGCACCGAGCGCGAGGCGCGGTGCGTGGCCACCGAGTTCGGCGGGCTGGCCGTCCCGGTGGTGACCGTGCTGGGCAACCACGACTACCAGTGTGACGAGGTTCCGCAGGTCATCCGGGTGCTGGAGGATGCCGGCCTGATCGTGCTGGAGGGCACCAACACGGTGCTGGACACCCCGGGCGGCCGGCTCGGGGTCGCCGGGGCGAAGGGCTTCGGCGGTGGGTTCGCCGGCCGGTGCGCCAGCAACTTCGGCGAGCCGGAGATGAAGGCGTTCGTGGGGACCACCATGGCGATCGCCGACCAGCTCAGCGAGGCGCTGCACGACATGGAGTGCGATGTGCGGGTGGCGCTCACCCACTACTCGCCGGTCCCGGACACCCTGGCCGGCGAACCCCCGGAGATCTACCCGTTCCTCGGGTCGTACCTGTTGGGTCAGGCCATCGACTCGGCGCCCACGGCCCTGGCCATCCACGGCCACGCGCACGCCGGCACCGAGCGCGGCACCACCCCGGGCGGGGTCCGGGTACGCAACGTCGCGCACCCGGTGATCAAGCAGGCGTACAGCGTCTATCACCTGCATGACCACGGCGGAAGCCCGAAGGTTTCCGCCGCGAGCGGGTCGGGTATTTCGCAGCCATGGAGCTGATTCTCTACATTCTCGCAGCCGTACTCGTGATCGCCGGCGTGCTCGCGCTGTTCCGGCGGCAGCTTCTCTGGGGCATCGTCCTCATCATCGTCGGCCTGCTGGTCGGGCCCGGCGGCGTCAGCATCTTCACCTGATCCCCAGCCCTGACCCCCCTGATCTCTGACCCCCCGACCCCTACCCCCCACCGAAACCAGCCCGCCGGGGCCGCCACCCGCGGGTCGACGTCCTCCCGACAGTCGACCCGAGGTGGCGGTCCCGGCGCCTCTTTGTGCCGACCCCGCCGAAACTGACCGCAGAGGCGGCGGCGGCACCGGATCGGTAACAACGGCAACGGAACGGACACCGCTCCTGACCAGCGACGAGAGCCTGTCCGGGAATCCGCAAGTCGGTTGCGGCCGGATCCGAAAATGGTTGTTACCTCGACGTTCAATCGTTATCGACTCGATCAACTGGTAACCATTGCGCAGCCGTCCGGACACGGATTGACTGGCCGTTGAGTGTCCCGTCCCGGGCGTTGCGTTCGCGGCGCCAACGGGTCCGCGCAGCGAAACCAGAAAGGAAAGGGCGTATGTCCCTCCGCCCCACGAAGCCGCGGTTGGCGGCCGCGTCGGCTGGCGCCCTCGGCCTCACCCTCGCCCTCGGCATCACGGCCTGTGACAGCGGCTCGTCGAACGACGCCGCCAACGAGCCCAAGACCGACTGCAGCCAGTTCTCCCAGTACGGCGACCTCTCGGGGAAGACGATCTCGGTGTACACCGGCATCGTCACGCCGGAGGACACCGCCTACATCAAGTCGTACAAGCCGTTCGAGGACTGCACGCACGCCACGGTGAAGTACGAGGGCGACAAGTCCTTCGAGACGCAGATCCTGGTCCGGGCCCAGGCCGGCAACCCGCCGGACATCGCCATCGTGCCGCAGCCGGGTCTGCTGCGGCAGCTCGTGGCGACCGGCAAGGCCAAGGAAGCGCCGGCCGAGGTGAAGGCGAACGCCGACAAGTGGTGGGGCGCGGACTGGGTGTCCTACGCCACCGTCGACGGCAAGTTCTACGGCGCGCCGTCGGGCGCCAGCATCAAGTCGCTGGTCTGGTACTCCCCCAAGGAGTTCACCGACAACGGCTACCAGGTGCCGAAGACGCTCGACGAGCTCAAGGCGCTGACCGACAAGATCGCCTCCACCGGAAAGAAGCCCTGGTGCGCCGGCATCAGCAGCGGTGACGCCACCGGCTGGCCGGTCACCGACTGGATGGAGGACTGGATGCTCCGGCTCTACGGGCCGGACACCTACGACAAGTGGGTGCACCACGAGATCCCGTTCAACGGGCCGGAGTCGACCGCCGCGCTGGACGCGGCGGGTGCCTACCTGAAGGACCCGAAGTACGTCAACGGTGGCCTCGGCGACGTGAAGAGCATCGCCACCACCACCTTCCAGGACGCCGGTCTGCCGATCCTGGACGGCAACTGCTCGCTGCACCGCCAGGCCAGCTTCTACGCGGCGAACTTCCCGAAGGGCACCAAGGTGGCCGAGGACGGTGACGTCTTCGCCTTCTACCTGCCGGGCAAGACCGCCGAGGACAAGCCGCTGCTCGGTGGCGGCGAGTTCAACCTGGCCTTCTCGGACCGGCCGGAGGTCAAGGCGTTCCAGACCTACCTGTCGACCGACCTGTGGGCCAACACCAAGGCCAAGCTGTCGCAGGGTTGGGCCACCGCCAACAAGGGCCTGGACCCGAGCAACGTGAGCAACCCGATCGACAAGCTGGCGGTCGACCTGTTCCAGGACCCGAAGGCCGTGTTCCGGTTCGACGGCTCGGACCAGATGCCGGCCGCCGTGGGCTCGAACGCGATCTTCAAGCAGTGCACCAACTGGATCACCGGACAGAGCACCAAGGACACCGTCGACAAGGTCGAAGCCGCCTGGCCTGCCAAGTGACCTGTGGCTTCATCGACCGGCCGGTGACCCCATCCCGGGGGCGCCGGCCGGTCGCCTACCTCTCGGAAAGGAGGTGAGGAGGCCGTGACCACAGCCGACAAGTTCCTGACCATGGGCGCCGCGGTGCTCCTCTTCGTCGCGGTCCTCGGGGTCATCCTCTTCGTCGCCAGCCGGTTCGGTGGCCGCCGCAGCAACGGGGTGGTGGCGTATCTCTACCTGTTCCCCGCCCTGCTGATGCTGGCCGTGGGGTTGGTCTATCCCGGACTTCGCACGATCTACCAGTCGTTCTTCGACGCCGCCGGCACCTCGTTCATCGGGCTGGACAACTACAAGACGATCTTCACGAGCGAGGACCAGCTCACGGTGCTCCGCAACACCGTGCTCTGGGTGCTGGTGACGCCGTTCGTGGCGACCGCCGTGGGGCTGCTCTACGCGATCCTGGTGGACAAGGCCAGGTTGGAGGCGGTCGCCAAGGCGTTCATCTTCCTTCCGATGGCGATCTCGTTCGTCGGCGCCGGCATCATCTGGAAGTTCATCTACGAGTTCCGTCCGGACCAGGCCGGCATCAAGCAGATCGGTCTGCTCAACCAGCTCGTGGTGCTGTTCGGTGGCAAGCCGCAGCAGTGGCTGGTCGACTCGCCGTGGAACACGCTCTTCCTGATCGCGGTGATGATCTGGATCCAGGCCGGTTTCGCGATGACCGTGCTGTCCGCGGCGATCAAGGCGATCCCGGACGACATCGTCGAGGCGGCCCGGCTGGACGGCGTCACGGCGTTCGGAATGTTCCGGTTCATCACCATGCCCAGCATCCGGCCGACCCTCGTGGTCGTGCTGACCACCATCGGCATCGGTACGCTGAAGGTGTTCGACATCGTGCGGACGATGACCGGCGGCCAGTTCTTCACCAGCGTGGTGGCCAACGAGTTCTACAGCCAGAGCTTCCGGGCCAGCAACCAGGGGCTCGGCGCGGCGCTGGCGGTGCTGCTGTTCATCCTGGTCATCCCGATCGTCGTCTACAACATCCGCCAACTGCGGGCATCGGAGGCACGATGACCACGATCAGCGAGCCGCTCACCACCACCCCGCCGATCGTTCCGGGTCCGGCAAGTCCGGCCAGGCGGGCCCGCAAGGCGCTGACCTCCCCGTGGGCCTCGCTGGCCGCGGTGATCATCGCGGTGCTCTGGACGGTGCCCACGTTCGGTCTGGCGATCTCGTCGTTCCGCCCGGAGCGGCAGATCAAGACGACCGGCTGGTGGACCGCGTTCAGCGATCCGCAGTTCACCCTGGACAACTACCGGGCGGTGCTCGGCATCGGCGAGGACGCCAGCTCGACCAGCCTGGCCGCCTACTTCGTCAACTCGATCGTGATCACCATCCCGTCGGTGATCATCCCGATCAGCCTGGCCACGCTGGCGGCGTACGCCTTCGCCTGGATGAAGTTCCCCGGCCGCAACGTGCTGTTCGTGGCGGTCTTCGCGTTGCAGATCGTGCCGATCCAGGTCACGCTGATCCCGCTGCTGCGGCTGTACGTGGACGCGGGCATCGCCGGGACCTACTGGCCGCTCTGGCTGTCCCACTCGATCTTCGCGCTGCCGTTGGCGATCTTCCTGCTGCACAACTTCATGCGGGAGGTGCCGGCCGGGTTGCTGGAGGCGGCCCGGGTCGACGGCGCGGGACACGTGGCGATCTTCTTCCGGGTGCTGCTGCCACTGCTCACCCCGGCGCTGGCCGCGTTCGGCATCTTCCAGTTCCTCTGGGTCTGGAACGACCTGCTGGTGGCGCTCACCTTCGCCGGCGGCGGGACCGACGTCGCGCCGATCACCGCGCAGCTGGCGAACCTCACCGGGACCCGGGGGACGGCCTGGCACCTGTTGTCGGCCGGCGCCTTCGTCTCGATCATCATCCCCGTGCTGATCTTCGTGGGCCTGCAGCGGTACTTCGTCCGCGGCCTGCTCGCGGGCAGCGTCAAGGGCTGAGAACGCCCGACAACAGCCGCCCCCGGCCCATCCGGTCCGGGGGCGGCTGTCCGCCCGGCGTGGCCCGACCACCGCCCGGCCGCGGGTCCGGAAACCCGCCAGCCGCCGATCACAGCGCGTGATGTGGTTCGCGGGCGGCCCGACAGGGCAGACTGAGAAAACGACCAGCCCGAACCAGACCTCTCGGGAGCACATCCTGGACACCAACGAGACGACCGCCCAGCCCACCGACCGGACCGGCACCCCGGCCGACTGGTGGCAGGACGCCGTCATCTACCAGATCTATCCCCGTTCGTACGCCGATTCGGACGGTGACGGCGTCGGCGACCTGCCGGGCATCACCGCGCGCCTCGGGCACCTCGCCGAACTGGGCGTGGACGCCATCTGGCTGTCGCCGTTCTACCCGTCGCCGCAGGCCGACGCCGGGTACGACGTGGCGGACTACCGCGACGTCGACCCGCTGTTCGGCCGGCTGGAGGACGCCGACAAGCTGATCGCGCAGGCCCGGTCACTCGGCCTGCGGGTCATCGTCGACCTGGTGCCCAACCACACCTCGTCGGCGCACCCCTGGTTCGGCGCGGCGCTGGCCGACGAACCCGGCGGACCGGCCCGGCAGCGCTACATCTTCCGCGACGGCCGGGGTCCGGACGGCGCCGCGCCGCCCAACGACTGGCAGAGCGTCTTCGGCGGCCCGGCCTGGACCCGGGTCAACGACCCGGACGGCACCCCCGGGCAGTGGTACCTGCACCTGTTCGACGTGGGCCAGCCGGACCTGAACTGGGACAATCCCGAGATCCGCGCCGAGTTCCTGGACATCCTGCGGTTCTGGCTGGACCGTGGCGTGGACGGGTTCCGGGTGGACGTGGCACACGGCCTGATCAAGCAGGCCGACCTGGCCGACTGGTCGGAGCCGCAGGAGATCCTCTCGGGCGAGGATATCGACAAGCCCCGGCCGCCGATGTGGGACCAGGACGGCGTACACGAGATCTACCGGTCCTGGCGGAAGCTGCTGGACGGCTACCCGGGCGACCGGATCCTGGTGGCCGAGGCCTGGGTCGAGCCCGCCGAGCGGTTGGCCCGGTACGTCCGGCCGGACGAGATGCACCAGGCGTTCAACTTCGAGTACCTGCTGGCCGCCTGGACCGCGCCGGCCCAGTACGCCGTGATCACCCGGTCGCTTGAGGCCGCCGACGCGGTGGGCGCACCGACCACCTGGGTGCTGTCCAACCACGACGTGGTCCGGCACGCCTCCCGGCTCGGCCTGCCGATCGGCGCCCCGAGGCCCAACGGCATCGGCGCCGACGACCCACAACCGGATGCCGTCCTCGGGCTGCGCCGGGGTCGGGCCGCCACCCTGCTGATGCTCGCGCTGCCCGGGTCGGCGTATCTCTACCAGGGCGAGGAACTGGGCCTGCCGGAGCACACCACGATGCCCGACGCGGCCCGCCAGGACCCGACCTGGCTGCGCAGCGGGCACACCGAGCGGGGCCGGGACGGCTGCCGGGTACCGATCCCGTGGGAGGCGGACGCCCCGTCGTACGGGTTCGGGCCCACCGACGCGAGCTGGCTGCCCCAGCCGCCGATCTGGGCCGAGTACGCGCTGGACCGTCAGCGCGGCGTCGCGGGCTCGACGTACGAGATGTACCGGACGGCCCTGCGGCTGCGCCGCGAGGCCGGGCTCGGCACCGGCACCCTGGAGTGGCTGCCGGCCGGCGACGACGTGCTGGCCTTCCGCAACGGTTCGCTCGGCGTGCTCACCAACTTCGGTACCGAGCCGCTGCCGCTGCCGGCCGGGGCGGAACTCCTGCTGTCCAGCGAGCCGCTCGACGACGGCCGGGTACCCACCGACGTGACCGCCTGGTACCGCGCCTGACCCGAACGCACAGCTGTAAGGAAGGGCCCCCTGTTATCGCTTTTTGTATAGCAGAGGGCCCTTCCTAACGCCCCGGTCCCGGTCAGTCGCGGTGGCCACGGTCCTCAAGCAGTCGGTGTACCGCCGTGATGTCCCGGGGCGAACTCCGGGAGGCCCACCAGTACATGATGCCGGTCGGGATGAAGAACAGCTGGAAGGCGGCCAGCCCCACGGCGAAGTTCAGCGGCGGCGGGAACGCCGTCCGCAGCGCGCCGAACGCCACGCCCACCAGGCCGTTGCCGGCCGCCCGGCCCACCCCGTTCACCAGGTTGCCGAGGCTGTAGACGGTGCCCCGGTGTTCCGGCGGGTTGACGTCGGCGATCAGCGCGAACCAGTTCGGCGAGTTCGCCGAGGTGAGCCCGAGCGCGAGGACGGCCGCCAGCAGGCTCAGCCCGACGGTGGGCTCGGTCACCACGCTGGCCAGCACCGCGCTGACCACCGCGCCCGCACCCGCGCCGTCCGGCACGTCGACCCGGAGCGGCACGAAGAACAACACCAGGTAGAACGGCACCGCCGCCAGCACGCCGACCGCCGCCACCAGGGCCCGGCCCCGGGCGGTACGGCGTTGCAGCGCGTCGCCAACCAGCCCGCCGACGATGGACAGCACCCCACCGAGCTGGAACAGCGTCGCGAAGACGCTGCCCACCACGATCGCGGTGGCCGACGAGTAGCCCTGGGCCAGCGCCCGGTTGCTGAACAGGAAGGGCAGCCAGACCAGCGAGCCGAACGCGAACTGCGCGGTCAACCCCTGCAGGACCAGCCAGACGTTGGTCCGGCGGCCGAGGATGCGCGGCAGGTCGGACCGGCTGATCCGGTAGTCGTACTCGGCGCCGGCCGCGAGCGCGTCCGCCAACTCGGGCTGGCTCTGCCCCCGCCGGATGTCGTACGTGAACAGGTACGCGACCGTGGCCAGCACCCCGGCGCCGGCGAGCACGAGAAACGGGCGGTGCCAGTCGGTGGCGCCGAGGATCCCACCGGCCAGCGTGCCGGCCAGCGTGCCGACGCCCTGGGACAGCCCCCAGAAGCTCATCACCAGCCCGCGCCGGCGGGGCGAGATGAGGTCGGTGACCACGGAGAAGCCGACCGAGCCGACCGCACCCAGCCCCACCGCGGCGACCAGTTGGGCCGCGAAGAACACCTGGTATCCCCCGGCCAACGCGCTGCCGGCCATGCCGGCCGCCCAGATCAGGGTGCCGACCATCAGCAGCGGCTTGCGGTCGGTCCGATCGCCCACGTACGCCCAGCCGACCGCGGCCACCGCGCTGACCAGGAAGGAGACCGCGGTGACGTACCCGATGTTCCGCTGTGGCACCGCGAAGGCCGCGCCGAGCGACGAGTAGATCGGCGGTACGAGCCCGATCGCCACGTTGTCCAGCGACGCCAGCACGATGAAGACGACCACGCTGTAGTACCGGTGCCCCGTGCTCCCCCGCCAGAAGGGCCCATCGCTTACCTCTATTGGAGAGGGGACTATGTCTGGCACAGGTTAACGAAGCCTGGGGGGGTGAGTAGGGTTTGGCTCATCAACACGCGAAGTGCCCGTCATTATAGGTCCTTAATTCTTCCTAAGAAGCATCGCCGCGCGGGTCTGGATCCATTGATCAACGCCCTTGGCAAGCCCAACGCTCGACAAGCTGTCCGCGTATCCTGGCCAAACGTTAATTACCTTTTCCACCACCTGCTCCGCGATTAACTCCAGTGACGCATCGACCTCGCCAAGGCGGGAACTCAGCCGGGCTTCGAGCCGCGCGAAGGAACTCAAGGTGATCGAATCAAATTTGGTCGTACCGCCGAACTTGAGTCCGAGATCCTCCGGACCATCGCCCGACCTTCGGTAGACTTGAGTCGCAACCAGATCATATGCTGGGGATAACGTCGGGATCCGCCTGTCCCGGTATATAAGAGACCAGTTCTTCATGTGCGCATCGCCATTCCCGATCAACACCAGAAAGGCCAGTCTACGCGCGAACTCTTGCAGGGCGCTCGTATCCCCGGAGCGATAGCAGAGCGCCGCAACAGTCTCCATAGAACCTTGGTACTTACGCTCGGGATAAACATCTCGCACCTGAGCGAAGTCCTCGATATGCACCAGTCCCGACTCGCCTTCACAGCGATCGAAACGCCGAATAGCGAAAGCCCACTCTTCGTCGTTGGGCCACATACGATCCGGCAGACCTTCTAACTCATCTCGGTTCACTAGCCGGATTTCAGGGACATCGATTCCCGCCGCGTTCGCCATCGCCATCATCACATATTCGTTAGTGGGTACGTTGGCGAACCGATAATCGGGAAACTTAACTAACCAATCTCCTCGCTCGTACACTGCCGGCACCGTGAGACGGTCAGCCCTGGCGATCATTGAGAATTTTAGAGCAACGCCAGCGAGGGAGAACCTCCATATGCTTGTCGGTATAGCTATCCGTGGAGCAACACGGCCCGCCTCCCCAGACCAGTCGTCCTCCACGTCAACGTCACTATCCGGAGCTTCGAGAACTTGTACAGCACCTGGGAGATCGTGACCGACTTGAGCAAGTAGCTCCATCTCCCTATCGAGCGAGACACCTCTCTCGCTGGCTATCCACTCCCTCAAAGGACCCTCAGGCAGTAAGTTCGAGAACCAAGGCGGCAAGCGCAAGGCAGAAGCATACGGCTTTCTAAGCCGTTCCTCGAAACGTAACCCAAGCACAGGGCGATTCGCATCTTCGAGGTACTCCTGATTCAATAGGAAACGCACGTAGTCCCCACGCTGCACCAACGTGCCGATACGCTGTCCATGCAGCAGGACTGCATAGAATTTGTCATGCAGCGGCATTGGGATTATCTTCTAGCTCATCGAGGTCGTCGAATTCGAGGACATCCAGTGATGGAGTATCCTCGTAGTCCCACTCAGCCATCCGCTGAAGGAATCCTGATAGCCGTCGAGTAACGACGTCCTGTCTACGACGCAGGAAGATTTCCCTGTCTCCCTTCTCGTAGTCCTGTAGCATATCCCGATTCAAGCAATACGAGTTAAGAACCGAATCCCAAGCGGAATCGTTCACTCCTAGCGGCTGGCGGGTTAACAAGCTCACCATCTCATCGACAGGGTCGACTGACGTAGGAACGAATAGGCGATTAGCCGACAAGAGCTGCTCGCGCGGCGCAAGGCCTCTCGGATAGATTCTTCTGACAGCTGGCGCTGCGGTTGTTTGGTCGGCAAGCAAATCACTTAGATCCCGAAGCTCGTACGGCTCAGCCGTATACGGAGATCGAGGCCGAAGGGACCACCATGAGCAAAGAATAATCTTGGCACCCGCTTCGTTCGCCTTAAAGCGCTCCGGGTTTGGCATGGAGGGCCTCGCCTCGTCCATCGCTCCGATAAGACCATGGATCGAAGCCCTTTCATCGCCGGGCCTGATACGGGCAGATAAGGCGCGGCTAATCTGGGTAAAACTTCCCTTGAATACAGCAGGTCCAGAGACCGCAACTCGCCAATATAGGCGACGCAATAATTGGATATTCCTCTCACGAGGTTCGGGGAAGTGAGCGAAGAACCTTGCTAAAACGACCAGCAAAGACCGATAAGCTAACAGCGAAAGGTGCGGCACCCCAGCGTAGTCCTGGAGGAACCCAATTGCCCGCACCAAGGCTCGCTCGCCCTCCGCGTAGGCCGTATCTCGATCTTCACCTGGAAATTCCGATCCAAAACGACGGCGCGCGTCGTCGAACTCATTCCGAATCTCACGGGTCGGATCAGGGCCGCGTCGGGCGAGGATTGCAGCCAAGATCGTATCATCATCGATGACGCCGAATCCCGTTCGCGCTGCAATGCGCTCTCCGATCCGACCAATCGAGAGTCGATCCCGGGCACCTTCTTCTGGCCCCGCGAATAGGGCAGAGAATATCTCTGCCCGACTTAGTCGTTTGCCATAATTGTTCATCCGATCGAAGATGTCGGTTAAGATTTCTTCATCGTCTTGCTTGACCAGGTAAGCCGGAACCTTGAATTGGCGCAAGAGCTTGGCAATCCGACGCGCCTCTGGAAAGTATTCCGACACGCCCTGACCAGGCCCCGCAAACCAGTCCAACAACTTATCCAGATCGAATAGAACGGGCAAGGGGATATAGCGCGGATCTTGAATAGCCGGAGGGGGTATAAATTCCCGGTCAATTAGGTCATAGCTGATGTTGAAGGGCGTGTGTCGATTACCCTCCGGATGCAAAGCATTCGCTAAGCTTGTAATCCGCTGCTGACCGTCCACGACCCACAGGGTATTATCTGATGCTGGAGCAGCTATTTCGAGCGCCCCGAGAGTTATCCGCTGGCCCGGCGATCGCCTAACCCAAAGCAGAAGACTCCCTACGGGATATCCACGAACGATGCTATCGAATAGCCGAATTACATCCCGCTGGCCCCATCGAAAGTCACGCTGGAAGTGCGGAACGCGAATTCCTCCGTTCCACGCCTCGGTGATCAGGTCCTCTAGATCGTATGTAGCCGCGCTCGGTTGCGTGTCTAGCCCTGCATTCATCTGCCCCTCCACGCGCACGGCCGTCTGACGTGTCAGCCGAACTTCTGCTTGACGGTAACCGTTACGGCTTGCTTGTGGAAGTCTATTGGCTGGTGTGGCGATTGTCGGAGCCACGCGTGCCCGGGTGGATCAGTCCGGCAACCGGTCGAGGGTCAGCTCGCGAGCCTGCGCGTACCGTTCCCGGATCGCCGGTACCGGATCGGCGCCGTACTCCTGCGGGGTGGCGATCGACCACGACGGCGGTTCCGCGCCGCCGAGCGCGACCCACGCGGCCTGCCGGGCCGCGCCGTCGGCGACGTACTCGCCGGGCGGGGGTACGGCGATCGGGCAGCCGAACACCTGGGGCGCGATCCGGCGTACCGCCTCGGAGCGGGCTCCCCCGCCGACCAGCAGCACCCGGTCGGCGCGGGCGCCCTGGCCGACGAGGGCGTCGAGCCCGTCGGCGAGGGCGCAGAGCATGCCCTCGACGGCCGCCCGGGCGAGGTGTTCCGGGGTGGTGGTGCGGGTGGTCAGGCCGTGCAGCGCGGCCGTCGCCGCCGGCCGGTCCGGGGTCCGTTCCCCGCCCAGGTACGGCACCAGCACCAGGCCGTCCGCGCCGGCCGGCGCGCGCAGCGCGAGGTCGGACAACTCGTCGAGGCTGACCCGGAGCATCGTCGCGGCGGCGTCGAGCACCCCGGCGGCGTTGAGGGTGCAGACCAGCGGCAGGAACCGCCCGGTCGCGTCCGCGAACCCGGCGACCGCGCCGCTCGGGTCGGCGGCTGGCACCTCGGCCACGCTGGAGACCACCCCGGAGGTACCGATCGAGATGATCACGTCACCCGGCCCGGCCGCCACCCCGAGTGCCGCGCCCGCGTTGTCGCCGGTGCCGGGCCCGAGCGGGGCTCCGGACGGCAGTCGGCCGGCGACCTCGGCGGGACCGAGCACCGCAGGCAGGGCGGGCGTCCGGCCGAAGGCGTGTTCGAGCAGGTCCGGCCGGTAGTCGCCGGTGGCCGGTGACCAGTAGCCCGTACCGCTGGCGTCGCCGCGGTCGGTCCGCAGCGCCGCGAGGTCGAGCCGGCCCGACCCGCCACCGACGCCCCGGACGCGACCCTGGCCGAGCCGCCAGGTGAGCCAGTCGTGCGGCAGGCAGACCGCCGCGACCCGCTCGGCCGCCGCCGGCTCGTGCCGGGCCAGCCAGCGCAGCTTGGTGATGGTGAAGCTGGCCACCGGCACGCTGCCCACCGCGTCGGCCCAGTACCGCCGGCCGGTCTCGCCGCCGCCGAACTCGGTCACCAGCTCGGTGGCGGCACCGGCGGACCGGGTGTCGTTCCAGAGCAGAGCCGGTCGCACCACCGCGCCGTCCTCGTCGAGGCAGACCATTCCGTGCTGCTGGCCGGCCACCGCCGCCCCGGCGACATCGTCGAGACCGCCGGCGGCGTCGACCGCCTCGGCCAGGGCCGACTCCCAGGCCGAGGGATCCACCTCGGTGCCCTCGGGGTGGCTCGCCCGGCCCTGCCGGACCAGCTCACCGGTCTCGGCGTCCCGAATCACGACCTTGCACGACTGGGTCGACGAGTCGACCCCGGCCACCAACGGCATCCGTCGGTCCTTTCCATGATCCGGACGATCCCGCACCTGCCGGGTCACCGGCGGCGCTCGGGCCGCCTGCTCGCCAGCGGGTGCGGGATCGTCGAGGACAGCGGGTCAGCGGGCGCCGAGCAGGTGCTCGACGGCGAGCTGGTTGAGCCGGACGAAGCCGAAGCCCCGGCTGGCCAGCGTCTCGGCGTCGGCCTCGGGCGCGGCCAGCAGGTCGCCGTACGTCTCGCCCTGGTCCAGGGTGGGCTGGCTCAGCTCGGCCACCTTGCTCGCGGCCAACGCCTCCTGGACCTCCGGGTCCGCGCGGAACGCGGCGGCCCGCTCCTTGAGCAGGAGGTACGTCCGCATGTTCGCCTCGGCCGACGCCCACACCCCGGCGATGTCCTCGGTCCGGGACGGCTTGTAGTCGAAGTGCCGGGGACCGTCGTAGCTCGGCCCGCCGTCCGGTCCGCCGTTCTCCAGCAGATCGACGAGCGCGAAGGCGTTGATCAGGTCGCCGTGCCCGAAGACGAGGTCCTGGTCGTACTTGATGCTGCGCTGACCGTTGAGGTCGATGTGGAACAGCTTGCCGTGCCAGAGCGCCTGGGCGATGCCGTGCGCGAAGTTGAGCCCGGCCATCTGCTCGTGCCCGACCTCCGGGTTGAGCCCGACCAGCTCCGGGTGGGCGAGGCTGCCGATGAAGGCCAGCGCGTGCCCGACGGTGGGCAGCAGGATGTCACCGCGCGGCTCGTTGGGCTTGGGCTCCAGGGCGAACCGCAGCTGGTAGCCCTGGTCGAGGACGTACTGGGTGAGCACGTCGACGGCCTCGCGGTAGCGGTCCAGCGCGGCCCGCACGTCCTTGGCCAGGTCGTACTCGGCGCCCTCCCGGCCGCCCCACATGACGAACGTCCGCGCGCCCAACTCGGCGGCGAGGTCCAGGTTGCGCAGCGCCTTGCGCAGGGCGAACCGCCGGACCTCCCGGTCGTTGCTGGTGAACGCGCCGTCCTTGAAGACGGGGTGGGTGAACAGGTTGGTGGTCACCATCGGCACCACCAGGCCGGTCGCCTCCAGGGCCGAGCGGAACCGGGCGACGGTCTTGTCCCGGGTCGCGGCGTCTGAGCCGAACGGGATGAGGTCGTCATCGTGCAGCGTGACGCCGTACGCCCCCAGCTTGGCGAGCTGGTGCACCGTCTCCACCGGGTCCAGGTCCGGCCGGGTCGCGTCGCCGAACGGGTCGCGCGCCGGCCAACCCACGGTCCAGAGGCCGAACGAGAACCGGTCGGCGGGGCTGGGTGACGGTGCCATCGAATGCCTCCAGCGCTGTGACAATTTGTTTACCGGCTGAATTATTTGGGCCTCGTTATGGCATTGTCAAGAGGTGCCCCCGGTCCCCCCGCCCCCGGCCGCCGCCGACGGCCGCCCGCCCACCCGGACGAACGCGCCGACGAGCAACCCGGCCAGCGCCGCGACGAGCAACCCGGCGAGCAACCCGGCCAACGGTGCGACGAGCAGCCCGGCCAGCGCCGCGACGAGCAACCCGACCAACGGTGCGACGGACGTACCGATCCGGCAGGCCGGGCTGCGGGTCCACAACCTCGCCCTGGTCCTCGGCCGGATCGCCGGCGCGGCCCGACCGCCGTCCCGGGCCGAGCTGGCGACCGCCACCGGGCTCACCCGGGCGACCGTCTCGGCGCTGGCCGACGAGCTGTTGCGGGGACGACTGGTGGCCGAGGTCGATCCGGCGCCCCGCGCCAGAGCCGGTCGGCCGGCCGCGGGGCTGGTACTGGCCGGCCACGGCGCCGCCGGGCTCGGCCTGGAGGTCAACGTCGACTACCTCGCGGCCTGCGTCGTGGACCTCACCGGCCAGGTACGGCACCGCGCGGTACACCGGATCGACCTGCGCCCGCTGGACCCGCGTACCGCCCTCGATCGGCTGGCCGAGCTGGCCACGGCCGCGCGGCGGGCCGCCGAGGACGCCGGGCTGCGCCTGGCCGGCGCGACGCTGGCGGTACCCGGCCTGGTCGACCCCGCCGGGGTGGTCCGGCGGGCGCCCAACCTGGGCTGGGCCGACGTTGACGTACCGGCGCTGCTGGCCGGCCGGATCGCGGACCTGACCGTGGGCAACGAGGCCAACCTGGCGGCCCTCGGCGAACTGCACGCCCCCGGCGCGCCCGCCAGCTTCCTGTACGTCTCCGGCGAGATCGGCGTCGGCGCCGGGATCGTGCTGGGCGGCGCCCTCTACCGGGGAGCCCGGGGCTTCGGTGGGGAACTCGGGCACGTACCGGTGGATCCGACCGGCCCGCCCTGCCGGTGCGGTGCCCGGGGCTGTCTGGAGCAGTACGCCGGGCAGGAGGCGATCCTGGCGGCGGCCGGGCTCGGCGGCGGCGGCCCGGGGCCGGACGCGCCGCTGAGCCGGGTCGCCGAGCTGGCCCGGGCCGGCGCCCCGGCGGCGTTGGCCGCGCTCGACCGGGCGGCCCACACCCTCGGCATGGTGGTGGCCGGCGCCGTGAACATGCTGGACCTGGACACCGTGCTGCTCGGCGGAGGGTACGCCGAACTGGCACCCTGGCTGCTGGATCCGCTCCGGGCCGAGCTGTCCACGCGGGTGGTCACCACCGGCTGGGCGCCGGTCGTGGTACGCCCGGCGCTGCTGGGCCCGGACGCGGCCGTCCTCGGCGCTGCCGGTTCGGTGACCCGCGAGGTGCTGGCCCAGCCGGCACGCTGGCTGGCCCGAACCGGGCGCTAGAAACCGACACGGCCGTTAAAAGGGGGCCCCTGCTATACGAAAAGCGATAACAGGGTGCCCTTCCTCTCAGGCGGCCGGCGGGGCTGGGGTCTGGGCGACCGGCGGGGTAGCGTTCTGGGCCACCGCGTCGAACTCGCTGAGGCCGCGTACCAGGGCCTGACGCCCGGACTGGCTCATCCCGCCGAGCACCTGGCTCAACCGGGCCCGGCGTTCGGTGCGCAGCGCGTCGAGCAGGGCCACCCCGGCCGGGCTGAGGTGCAGGGATATCTCCCGGCGATCGATACGCCCTGGTTCGCGGTCGAGCAGGCCGGCCGCGACCAGCCGGTCGACCAGCCGGCTCGCCGAGGAGAGCAGCATGTCGAGGTGCCGGGCCAGGCCACGGAGGTTGATTCCGTCGCTGCCCTGCACCACGATCAGGGCGCGCAGCTGGGAACTGGACAGCTGGCCGGCGGCGCTCTCCCGGGCGGCGTCCCAGATGGCCAGCAGTGCGGCCGTGGCGCCATCCACCGTGGCGGCCACGGCCGTCACGGGGTCCGCAGCGCCGCCGTCGGCCGGCCCGGTGTCAGCGCCGTCGAGTCTGCCCTGTTCAATCATGGTGATCCGACATTACCCCGCTCACCTGCGGCTTCGCACCAACGAGAGGACGCCGATGGCCGACCGGATGACCATGATCCGGCGGTGCCTGATCGAGGCGCCGGCCGACCAACTCGTCGAGCGTCTCGCCGAGCCGCTGGCGGCGGCGTACGGCTGTTCCGCCGTCCGGCTGTTCCAGGTCGACTACCGGCTGGCCAGCCTGCTTCCGTTGGACGGCGGCGCCGCGCGGTCCCACCCGGGCGACCCCGCCTGGCGGTGTTTCGACCACCAGCAGCCGGTCGAGGAGGACGACGTCGGGTACTTCCCGGTGACCATGCGCGGTGAACGCACCGGTGTGCTGGCCGTCACCGGCGCCCGGCCGGGCGCCGAGATCCGGGTGGAGCTGGCCGAGGTCGCCACCCTGCTCGCGCACGAACTGGCCGCCGTACGGGCCGGCACCGACCGGTACGCCCTGGCCGCCCGCAGCCGCCGGCTCACGCTGGCGGCCGAGATGCAGTGGGAACTGCTTCCGGGCCGCAGCCGCGAACGCGCCTCGTTCGGGCTGGCCGGCCAACTGGAACCGGCGTACGCCGTACGGGGGGACAGCTTCGACTGGTCGGACGACGGTCACCGGGTCTGGCTGGCGGTGATCAACGGCATGGGTGACGGGGTCACCGCGGCGAGCCTCACCGCGCTCGCCACCAACGCGCTCCGGAACGCGCGTCGGGCCGGCCTCCCGCTCGCCGACCAGGCCGCCCTGGCCGATCAGGCGGTGTGGGCGTACCACCAGGGGGCGCAGTACCTGGGCACCCTGCTCCTGGAGGTGGAGCTGGACACCGGCGTAGTGACCGCCGTCGACGCGGGATCGCCCCGGCTGCTGCGGCTGCGGGCCGGTGAGGTGACCCACGAGGCCCTGGACGAGCAGTTCCCACTGGGCATGTTCGAGGGCTCGATCTACCGCCCCCAGAGTTTCCAGTTGTCCGCCGGTGACCGGTTGTACGTGGTCAGCGACGGCGTACACGACGCGGCGGCCGAGGCGGGCCGCTACGGCGGCGCCGCCCTCGACCGGTTCGTCCGCCGGTCCGGGCCGCTGGCGCCGTTGCAGGCGGTCCGCTCGCTGCTGGCCGACCTGCGGGCGTTCGTCGGCAGCGATCTGGTCGACGACGCCGTGGTGGTCTGTCTCGACTGGCGCGGCCGGCGCGAGGAACCGCCGGCCGGTCGGTAGACCTCCCGGGCGGCCGGGTCAGTAGGCGCCGCGGCTGCCGACCACGGCGCCCAGCGTCTTCCACAGGATGGTCAGGTCGCTGGCCAGCGACCAGTTCTCCACGTAGTAGAGGTCGAGCCGGATGCCGTCCTCCCAGGGCAGGTCGGACCGACCGCTGACCTGCCACAGACCGGTCATCCCGGGCTTGACCAGCAGGCGCCGGGCCACGTCGCCGTCGTAGCGGGCCACCTCGGACGGCAGCGGCGGGCGTGGACCGACCATGCTCATCTGGCCGAGCAGCACGTTGGCGAACTGCGGCAGTTCGTCGAGCGACCAGCGGCGCAGCAGGCGGCCCACCCGGGTCACCCGGGGATCGTCGCGCATCTTGAACAGCAGACCGTCGGTCTCGTTCCGGGCCATCAACTCGGCCAGCATGGCGTCGGCGTTGATCACCATGGTCCGGAACTTGAAGACCCCGAACTCCCGGCCACCCATTCCGACCCGGGTCTGCCGGAAGATCACCGGACCACGACTGTCGATCTTGATGGCCAACGCGATCAGTACGAGCACCGGCAGCATCACCGCCAGGGCGATCAGCGAGAGCGTCCGGTCCACCAGCTCCTTGACGAGCTTCCGGACACCCCGGAACTCCGGCGCCTCGACGTGGATCAGCGGCAGCCCGGCCACCGGCGTGGTGTGGATCCGTGGCCCCGCCACGTCGGTGAGGGTCGGCGCCACCACCAGGTCGATCCCGGTCCCCTCAAGCTGCCAGCCGAGCCGCCGCAACCGGGTCGCGGTCAGCTCCTTGGACGCGGTGACCGCGACCGTGTCGGCGGAGACGCCCTGAGCGGACTCCATGATGGACCGGAACGAGCCGATCACCGGCACGTCGCCGAGGCGTTGCGGCACGGGGGCGAGCAGCGCGTCGGGGATGCACGCGCCGACCACCTCGTAACCGGCGTACGGCTCCCGGCGCAGCGTGCCGACCAGCTCCAGGATGTGCGCGGCGTCACCGACCACGAGCACCCGGCGGGACCAGCCCACGCCACGCACCCGGGCCCGGTGCAGCACCTTGCGGGCGCAGAACCGGCCGATCACCAGCCCCACGGTGCCGGTCACGAAGGCGATCCCGAGAAAACCCCGGGAGACCCCCACGTCCGCGATGTAGCCGATGATCGCGAGGGCGCCGGCCAGCCGCAGGCTGCCCGACATGACCCGGCGGTACTCGTCGGCGCCGTAGCCGACCACCCGGGCGTCGTAGCAGCGCAGCAACCGCAGCGAGGCGAGCCAGACCCCGACCAGGATCGGCGCGATGAGCGCGTACGGGATGTCCGAGCCGCGCGGCTGCTCACCCCGGAACCGGGCGACGTAGCCGCTCAGCACCGCCAGCGTGATGATCGCCGTGTCGACGAGCACGACCGCGCGTAGGTAGGAACGTTTGCGTACCTGTGGGCCGTCGCTCGCCGGCCCGGTTCCGGCAGCCGGCCGCGTAGCGACGGGATTCAGCACGGTCGCCGAGGTCAACGACGCCTCCCCTGTTCCCTGCGGGGTATGTTGTCCAGGCGCGGCAGCCCTGCCCTCGAGTCCCGCACCCTCAGGACAGTTTGACCGATCAACATCACGAGGAAAGACCTCCGACGGATTAATGTCACCGTCTTTTCATCGGTGCCGCCAACCCTTCCGCTGTGACTGCTAGTTAGGGTAACGTCGCTCGCCGTCATTATGAACGGACACATCGGCCGGTCGGTCCGAATCGACGGACCACCAGTGCGATTCGCCGATCGTCGGCCCGATCAGCCGGCCCGCGGGCTGCGATTCACCGATTGACGGTCGTCAGCCACCAGCCGGGTCGTACCGGCCGTCCACCAGCACAACCGGCCGTCCACCAGCACAACCGGCCGTCCACCAGCACGACCGGTCGTCCACCAGCACAGCCCGTCGCCAACCGGCCGGGTTGGTTGGCGGTCCGTGGTCGTCAACCGGCCGACGAACCCGGCCGTGGACCGGCGAACCGGCCAACGGACGTTCCCGCCCGTCGACCGGTGCCCGGACCCACCGGTCGGCCCGCGCCCGAACCACCGTTGGCCGGTGGTCGTACCTACCGGTTGGCCGGTGCCCGGACCCACCGGTTGGCCGGTGGTCGTACCTACCGGTTGGCCGGCGCCCGCAGTGCGATCGCCTTGAGGAAGATGTCCCCGATCTTCGAGGGATCCTCGGTCACGAAGACGCCGCCACCGGTGACCTTGACGATCGACTTCAACTCGTTCTGGTTGACGTCCGTACCGATGCCGAGGATGACCACCTGGATCGGCCGGTCGGGATCGTTGAGCCGCTTCAACTCCGAGAGCAGCCGCTGCTGGCTGATCCCACCCGGGTTCTCGTCCTTGCCGTCGGTGAACAGCACGATCGAGTTCACCCGGCCGGGCTGCCAGCCGGACTGCACGGTCTTGTACGCCGCGAGGGTCGTGTCGTACAGACCGGTGTTGCCGCTGCTCGGCACGATCGCCGGAAGCGACCGCTGCAGGGCGTCCCGCTGGGAGCTCAGCGGCCCGATCGGGACCAGTTCCCGCCAGGGCCGCTTACCGACCAGGTTGGTGGAGAAGGTCCACAGGCCGACCTCCCAGCTGTCGTCGAAGAGTTCCAGGCCGCGTACGGCGGTCTGCACGGTCACCTGCTCGCGGTTGGCGTTGACCCCCGGAACCTCGTCCTTCATCGAGCCGGAGACGTCGATCACCGCGAGCATCCGGCCAGGTTGGGTGGAGATGGACCAGCTGGACAGCACCCGGTCCACCACGACCGGATCCAGTCCGGCCGCCGCGCTGCCACCCGAGGTCGGCGCCGAGGCCGCCGGGTCGGTACCGGCCGGGCTGGGTGCGCCCTGCGGCGCGGCGAAACCGGGGGTGAAGGTGCCGTCCGCCGAGCGCAGCCCCTGGGCGCCGAGCCGATCCCGGAAACCCTGGGTGCCGAGCACCTTGAACAGCCCCTCGGCCGCCTTGGACTGCGGCGCCTGGGTGCCGGGCATCACCGCGTACGGGTAGTCGAGCGACAGCGGGGCCGGTTCCAGGTAGAGCGCGGCGAGCGCGATCGGCGGCTTCTTGGCGTTGTACGCGATGACGTCCTCTTCGGACAGCGAGGCCGCGGCGAGTGACGAGGCGATGGCCGCCGGCTCGGCCGACCGGGGGAACCGGGCCAGCAGGTCATCGCGCAGCAGCGACCGCCCGGTGGCCAGCGCGCGCATCGCCTTGGTGCTGCTCTTCTGCGCGTCGGCGCTGCCGCTGGCGGCCTGGCCGAGCGAGAGCAGCCCGGACAGCCCGGCGGCGTCCCGGGTCGGCTCCACGATCCCGGTCCGCAGGCCCGCGCCGTTGGTGATCTGGCCGAGCAGGGTGGTCCAGGTCAACTTCTTGTTCGGCCAGCCGACCTTCGCGGCCACCGGCTCGGGCATGGCGACAACCACCGGACTGCGCGCGATCGAGGCCCGGTTGAGCGGCTCGAATCCCGAGGCGACACTCTGCAACCGGAGCAGCCAGGTGGACGAGTCCGGAATCCAGACGTCGGGCGCGACGTCGGTGCCGCTCGCCTGGCCGACGCCCGGCAGGTTCACCCCGTGCTGGCCGGCCACCCCGGCGGCCACGTCGACCGGCTGGGCCGCACTGACCTCCACGGCGACGCAGACGCCCTCGACGGCGGCCCCGTCCGCGGCCCACCGGTTCGAGACGTCCTGCACCGCCGGCGCGATCTCGGGCGTCGCGGCGACCCGGAGTTTGAGCTGTCCGGCGCAGGCCGGCTGGACGAGCCGGCGGTACCCGAGCCACACCCCCGCCACGACGAGGACCAGCGCCATCGCTCCGGCGACGGCGCCCACTCCACTGATACGTCCATGATTGCGATGGCGGCCTGACACGCTGACGATTTTGCGGACCTGCGGAGATACCTGCCACGTACGTTCGGACCAAAGTTACTCAGTAGAAACTGTTCATCCCCACATTTTCACTATGAGTGGTTACGTCATGGCATTCCGCACGGAGATACGCACCTTTTGCGCCGTACGCGAGGTCGATCGGGGCCGGCAGTGGATTACGCCGTTAGAGGAAATTTAAGGAAGAACACAGGTGGGGCTGCCCAGTTCCGCGGCCACGCCGACCTGCTCGGGCGATCCGTCGGCAACCGGCAGTGCCCAGGTGGTCACCCGGTGCGCCCGCTCGTCGGCGACGTACAGCCGGTCCCCCACCAGCGCGAAGTGCCGCGGCCATGATCCACCGGTGGAGATCTCGGTACGGTACCGCGGCGCCGCCCCGGACGGAAGCTCGAAGATCGAAACCGTGCCAACGCCGCGGTTCGAGACGTACAGGTGCCGCCCGTCGTCCGACACCGCGATCTCGGCCGGCTGGACGTGCCCGGTCCGCCGACTCGCGGCGACCCGGTCCCGCAGGTGCAGGCGGCCGGCGTCGTCCCGGTCGAGCGCCGTCACGCTGGCGTCCAGCTCCCCACTCAGGTACCACCGCAGGCCATCCGGGTGGCGGGCCAGATGCCGCGGGCCGGTGCCGGCCGGCGTGTGGGTACGACCTCCCGGGATCAGCCGGCCGGCAGCGCTGTCCAACCCGTACCGGTAGACGGCATCGGTACCCAGGTCGACCACGAACAGCGCGACACCGTCCGGCACCACCATGTGTACGTGGGGCCGATCCTGCCGCTCCGGGTCCGGACCGTGTCCCTCGTGGCTGAGCAGGTCGGTGCGCTCCCCCGGCACCCCGTCGGCGTCCAGCGGGTGGACGGCCACACTGCCGCTGCCGTAGTTGGCCACGAAGAGGTGCCCGCCGTCGGGCGCCACGGCCAGGTGACAGGGGCTGTCACCACCGGTCGACCGGACCGCCAACTCGGTGAGCGCGCCGTGCCGGCCGACCCGCCAGGCGCTGACCGTGCCCTCGGCCAGCTCGTTCACCGCGTACAGCACCGGCCGGGTCGGGTGCCGGGCCAGGAAGGACGGCGACGGGGTGACCGCGACCGTCTCCAACGGTTCGAGCGCGCCGGTGACCGGGTCCGGTCGGGCGGCCACCACGCCGGTACCGCGACCGCCGCTGACCTGCGTGTAGCAGCCGACATGGAAGATGGGGCCGTCGTTGGTCACCGGTGCTCCGTTCCGCCTGGACCGATCACCCGTTGATCCAATCACCCGGGACCGATCCGGCGCATCCGGTCCGGCTACCGGGCCGCCACCAGCTCACCGCGCCGCTGCGCCACGTACTCGACCAGGGCGATGAGCAGATCGCGACCGGACTGCCGGTCCCGGGCGTCGCACCGCAGCACCGGCACCTCGGGCTCCAGGTCGAGCGCCTCACGGACCGCCGGCACACCGAACCGGGGCACGCCGTCGAAGCTGTTGACCCCCACCACGAACGGGATGCCGCGCTCCTCGAAGTAGTCGATCGACGGGAAGCAGTCGGCCAGCCGCCGGGTGTCGGCCAGCACCACGGCGCCCAGCGCGCCGTACGCCAGTTCGTCCCAGAGGAACCAGAACCGGGCCTGGCCGGGCGTGCCGAACAGGTAGACCTGGAGCTGGTCGCTGATGGTGATCCGGCCGAAGTCCATGGCGACCGTGGTCGTGGTCTTGGTCTCCACCCCGGTGAGGTCGTCCGTGTCGGCGCTGAGACTGGTCAGCACCTCCTCGGTGTGCAGCGGCCGGATTTCGCTGACCGCTCCCACCAGGGTGGTCTTGCCGACCCCGAAGCCGCCGGCGATGAGGATCTTCAACGCGACCGGCAGCCGGCGTACGGCGGCGCCGTCCGTCGAGCCCAGCGCGTCCATCGATCACCACCCTCGTGCTGTTCGTGGCACAGGATATGCGAGCACGGACCGCCCAGGCATGCCCGGGTGCATTGTCCGGGTTCGAGAGGAGTACGGACCGGGCCTTTCACCCAGAGATGCTGCGGAGAGGATGCGGCATTGCAAAGTGGTCATGAAGCATACCGGGAAAGTGCCCCGGATCGGGATTGGCGATCACTGCTGAGCGGGAATACCGCTTCCGCAGAAGGAGGAACCATGTCGCCTACCTCGATAGTCGTCCTCGTCATCGTCGTCGTCATCATCGCGGCCGTCATCGCCGCCGTCCTGGTCGCCAACCGCCGCCGTGCCCTGCGCAACCGGTTCGGCCCCGAGTACGACCGGGTGGTCGCCGAGCAGGACAGCCGGTCCGCCGCGGAGCGGGAGCTGCGCGAACGGGAACGCCGGCACGCCGAACTCACCCTGAACCCACTGTCGGACGAGTCCCGGCAGCGCTACGCGAGCGCCTGGGAGGAGATCCAGGCCCGCTTCGTCGACGCGCCGGGCGAGGCGGTCGGTGCCGCCGACGAGCTGGTCACCCGGCTGGTGGCCGAGCGCGGCTACCCCACCGAGAACTACGAGGACCAGCTCGCGCACCTGTCGGTCGAGCACGCCCGCACCCTGACCAACTACCGGGACGCCCACGAGATCAACCTGGCCAACGGCCGGGGTGAGGCCAGCACCGAGCAACTGCGACAGGCCGTGGTCCACTACCGCGCCCTCTTCGCCGACCTGCTCGGTGGGGAACCCGTCGCGCAGACCCGGGACAGCCTCCCGGACACCCCCCAGGACACCCCGAGCCGCTGAGGAGGCCACCGCCATGCGCCACCAGGACCAGATCAACGACGAGCACCCCGACGTGGTGAAGTCCAACCCGGTTCCCGTACCCCCGCCGGACCGGGCGGACGACGGACCGGACCGGGCCGACGACACCCTGACCGACGACACTCTGACTGACGACACCCCGACTGACGACACCCCGGCCGACGACACCCTGGCGGACGACGCGGGGCGGACGGACAACGAGCCGGCTGACCGGACGGACGCCGACGCGGCCGACGACGGACTGGACGACGCGGCCGACGACGGACTGGACGACGGCGGTTCCTTCGACGATCCCGTGCTGGTCGACGACGAGCGACAGCCGGATGCTGAAACGGCCGGGTACGCGGAGGCCGGGTACCCGGACCGGGACGGGCTGCCCGACACCCGCGCCCAGGGGGCGGCGCTGGACGACCAGCTCACCGACGCGCGCGACAGCGACCTGCTCGACGACGAGCCGGTGCCGGGTGACCGGACGACCGGCGACGCATCGCTCGACGGACCCGGCGAGCCGGACGCATCGTCCGACGGACCCGGCGAGCCGGACGCATCGCTCGACGGACCCGGCGACGTCGACGCGCCGTTCGACGGACCCGGTGAGCGGGACGACGAGCGGACCGAGTTCCACGACCCGGCCCCGCAGCCGACCGCGTTCGGTGCCGCTACGCCCGGCGGTGCCGTCGCCGCCTCCGCCCTGGCCGGCGAGGAGCGGGCCACCGAGCACGACGTCGACGAGGTCGACGCGGACCGCAGCCGGGACGGTCTGGTCAACGGCGCCCCGACCCAGCGCACCGACCTGGACAACGACCTCGACAGCGATCTCGATACAGACACCGATCTCGACCACGACGGCGGCGCCACCGAGACCGTTCACGGCCGTACCGCCGAGGACCTTGACCGGGACGGCCCCGTCGACGACCGTGACCTCGACCGCGCCAACGACCGTGACCTCGGCCTCGCCGACGGCCGTGACCTCGGCCCAGCCAACGGCCGTGACCTTGGCCTCGCCGACGACGGTGACCGTGACAGCCTGATTGACGACGGCGACCTCGACCGTGGCGCCGACCTCGACCACGATGGCCTCGCCGACGACCGTGATCTCGACGGTCCCGACGGTCCCGACGGTCCCGACGGTCCCGCCAAGGACGGACACGGGTCGGTGGTGGAGGCGGCCGGGGTCGCCGGTGCCGCCGGTCTGGCCGGTGCCGCCGGCGCGACGGCGGCCGGGACCGGTACCTCGACGACGGCCGGCCCGACCGGTGCCGCGGCCGATGGCGGGATGCTGCCCGGAGCCGTGCCGACTGAGCCGGTGGCCGCCCTGATCGGTTCGGATTCCGCCCAGGAGTTCCGGAGTCGCTGGCGGGACGTGCAGCTCCGGTTCGTCGACGACCCGCGGGCCGCGGTCGGCGAGGCACAGGGCCTGGTCGACGAGGCCATCGAGGCGCTGGCCACGGCGCTGGCCACGCAGAAGGACGAGTTGGGCACCTGGCGACAGGGCGGTTCGGACGACACCGAGCAGCTACGGGTGCTGGTCCGCCGCTACCGCGACTTCCTGGACCGCCTACTCGGCCTCTGACACCCGCCGTCCAACCCAACCCACAGCCCCACCCAACCCATGCGTTGATCAAGGCGTTTGCGTCACCGAAGGCATTGCCTGGTGGCACAAACGCCTTGATCAACGCAAGCAACCCGTACCGATCGGTCCCCGGTGTCCCGAACAGGCGCCCAGGGTGGGGTTTCCGCCCAAAAAATCGCGCGTGAACAGCCGAACACCGGGGTAGTAGCCGGCACGCAACGTCTGTGGATCAATCGATGTGGATTGAAGGTGACGGCGTGGATGGCGGCGGCCTGAGACTCAACATGAACGCGCTGGACTACACCCTTCTCGCGCTCTACTTCGTCACCGTGCTCGGTGTCGGGTTCGCGGCGCGCCGAGCGATCCGTACCAGCGTCGACTTCTTCCTGTCCGGTCGTTCCCTTCCCGCCTGGGTGACCGGTCTCGCCTTCGTCTCGGCCAACCTCGGGGCGCTGGAGATCATCGGTATGGCCGCCAACGGCGCCCAGTACGGCATGATGACCGTCCACTACTACTGGATCGGCGCCGTACCGGCCATGGTGTTCCTGGGCATCGTGATGATGCCCTTCTACTACGGTTCCAAGGTACGCAGCGTTCCGGAGTACCTGCGCCTGCGGTTCAACAAGCCGACGCACCTGCTCAACGCGCTCAGCTTCGCCCTGGCCCAGGTGCTCATCGCCGGCGTGAACCTGTACGCGCTCGCGCTGATCATGCAGGCGCTGCTCGGCTGGCCACTCTGGGTGGCCATCATCATCGGCGCGGCGATCGTGCTGGCGTACATCCTGCTCGGCGGGCTCTCCGGGGCCATCTACAACGAGGTGTTGCAGTTCTTCGTCATCCTCGCCGGACTGATCCCGATCACCGTGATCGGCCTGGTCAAGGTGGGTGGCGTCAACGGCCTGCTGGACGCGGTCCGCGGCAGCAAGCTCGGCGAGGCCGGCCTGCACGCCTGGGCCGACACCGGCAGCACAGACAACCCGCTGGGCGCCCAGTGGTGGGGCATCGTCTTCGGCCTGGGCTTCGTGCTCTCCTTCGGCTACTGGACGACGAACTTCGCCGAGGTGCAGCGGGCGCTGTCGGCCCGGAACATGAGCGCGGCCCGACGTACCCCGATCATCGGGGCGTACCCGAAGCTGCTGATCCCCGCCGTGACGGTCATCCCCGGCCTGATCGCACTGGTCACCGTGAAGGGCCTGGGCGCCGACAAGGGCGCGTTGCAGTACAACAACGCCATCCCGCTGCTGATGCGGGACCTGCTGCCCAACGGCGTGCTGGGCATCGCGGTCACCGGCCTGGTCGCCTCGTTCATGGCCGGCATGGCGGCCAACGTGAGCGGCTTCAACACGGTGGTCAGCTACGACATCTGGCAGGCGTACATCCGCAGGGACCGGTCCGACGACTACTACCTGAAGGTGGGCCGGGTGGCCACCGTGGTGGGCGTGCTGGTCGGCATCGGCACGGCGTTCATCGCGGCCGGGTTCAGCAACATCATGAACTACATCCAGGCGCTGTTCTCGCTGTTCAACGCCCCGCTGTTCGGGACGTTCATCGTCGGCATGTTCTGGAAGCGGATGACCGCCTGGGCGGGCTTCTGGTCGCTGCTGGTCGGCACGCTCGGCGCGCTCGCGACGTACCTCTTCTACAAGGGTGGCGTCGTCCACTTCAACTCGGACCTGGAGGAGAGCTTCTGGGGAGCGGGCATCGCCTTCCTGCTGGTGCTCGTCGTGGCCGCGATCGTCACCCCGATGACCAGCCCGAAGCCCGAGTCCGACCTGCGCGGCCTGGTGTCCGGCCTCGGCGGCGTCGACCTGCACGGCGACACGCTGGTGGGCGACCGGGTCTGGTACCGCAACCCGGTGCTGCTCGGCACGATCGCCGTGGCCCTGGCCATCCTGTTCTACATCCCGGTCTTCTAGGAGGTCCCGCGTCATGGACGACAACACCGACCGCGCTCCCGGAACCGCCTCCGAGGCCGCCGACACCGCGCCCGGCAACTCCGATGCCGCCGACAGCGCGCCCGGCGGCGCCGGTGCCGCCGGCACGGCGCCCGGCGGCTCCGGTGCCGCTGGCGGCTCCGGCGCCTCCGGCGGAGGCACCGGCGAGGACGCGCTGGTCGAGGAGACCGAGCGGGAGCAGCGGCGGTCCGCCGCGGCACGACTGTTCGACATCCGCCGGGTGATCGGCGGGCTGTTCGCGGTGTACGGGCTGATCGTCACCCTGATGGGTGTGTTCGACGGCCGGACGGAACTGGACAAGGCGCAGGGCGTCCGGATCAACCTCTGGGCCGGTCTGGGGATGCTGGCCTTCGGGCTCTTCATGCTCGGCTGGGCATTTCTACGCCCGACCGAAGCCCCCGACCCCCCCAACACCCCCTGACCCCCGAGCACCCGCCCCCGGGCACCCCCGCCCCAAGACAACCCGCCCCGGAGCAGATCTTGGAATCCTGTCACCCCTTGGGGGGTAGCAGGGTTCCAAGATCTGTGATGCGCCCCGATTGACGGCGGCTGGGTGGGGTAGGCGGGTAGGCACGGGGTCAGTAGTGGACCGGGCCAGCAGGCAGCCGGGCCAGCAGGGACCGAGGCCAGCGGGCAGCGGGCCAGCAGGGACCGAGGCCGGCAGGCAGCGGGCCAGCAGGGACCGACGCCAGCAGGCAGCGGGCCAGCAGGGGCCGAGGCCGGCAGGCAGCGGGCCAGCAGGGACCGACGCCAGCAGGCAGCGGGCCAGCAGGGGCCGAGGCCGGCAGGGACCGAGGCCGGCGGGCAGCGGGGGGAGCTGCTGGGCGCGGGGTTCAGGCAACCGCCGATGATGACGGAGGACAACGATGACCGATCGCGAGCGCATCCGGCCGGTGGAGGACGATCCGGCGTTCGCGGATGCCGTCGACGACGACACGACCGTGCCGCAGCTCGCCGAGCGCGGCCAGCCGGACCGGGACACACCCAGGTTCCTCGAACCGGGCGCCGATCCCGGGGACTTCCCGGAGACCGAGGATCTGCTCGGCGACCCGTACGGCGCCGGTTCGAACAATGCCGCCGACTACCGCACCGGGGGCGAGCAGCCCTGGGAGGCCGAGGACCTGGCCGTGGCGGAGGGTCGGGACCCGACCCCGGAGAACGTGGCGCGGGCCCAGCGGGAGCTGGACGAGGAGGGATCGGCCGCGATCGAGCGTACGGTGCCCTGAGTTTCCCGGACATGCGGAAGGGGGGGGGAGGAAAAAAAAAGCCCCCCCCCCCTCCCCCTCCCCCCCCCCCACCCACCCCACCCCACACAAAACACCCCCACCCCATCGAACACAAACAACCGCGCTCCTCT